>JAWWAM010000433.1:0-3073 GCA_033721715.1 Marinobacter sp. | reverse complement strand
GTCCGCACCATTAAGCGCCAGATTCTCTTCAGCCCAGTTCACATAGGTTTTCGACATATCCAGGCTCAGTGATCGGGTCGCGCCGCCGACCGCTGCATGAACGGTTGCCGCCCCGGTATAACAGAACAGGTTCAGAAACCGCTTGCCCGCCGCGTGCTGCTGAATCCAGTGCCGCACCGGGCGGTGGTCGAGGAACAACCCGGTATCCAGGTAATCCTTGAGATTCACCTTCAGCACGCATCCATGCTCATTCACATTGAAAAATTCACCGCTGGCTGCCTGCTTCTCATACTGGCTGGTACCGGCCTGGCGTTGGCGCTGCTTACACACCATGTCTTCCCGATCCACACCCAGGGCGTCGGGAATGACCGCCAGCGCTTCAGCCAACCGCTCGCGAGCGGAACGCTCATCCACTGATTTGGGTGCGGCATACTCCTGGACGTGAACGCGGCCCTCATAGATATCAATGGCCAGGGCAAATTCCGGCATATCCGCATCGTACAGACGATAACATCCGATGCCCTGCTTGCTGGCCCACTGGCCCACTGTCTTGAGATTCTTTTTCAGCCGGTTACGCAACATGTCTGCGCGTTCCTGATTGGCGACCCGGGGCGTGACTTCGCCGGGAACGTCAGGTTCCCGCGGTGTCATGGCACTGACGTCATCCACATTGAACAGCAGCAGTTGTGCCGGCAGCTTGCCGTTGTACAGACGATACTGTTTGTAGCTACGCAGGCCCAAGGACTTTCCGTATTCAGGCGCGCCGGTAAACACCCCGAGCCGCCAGCCTGGCAATGCGGCTTTTACAGCCTCACCGAGGCTGCGGTACAGGTTACCCAGCTCCTTGCGTTCGCTCAGGCGCTCGCCGTAAGGCGGGTTTACCAGCACCAGACCATTCCCGGCCCAGCTTTCACCCCGGGTGAACTCAGTGATTGCCCGCTGTTCAACGGTCACGATGCTTTCAAGCCCGGCGCGCTGCAGGTTATTCCGTGCCGTCTGGATCACGCCCCTGTCCTGGTCAAAACCCAGGAATAAGGGCACACGGCCGTCGACCCCCTGTTTGCCTTCATAGGCACGCCTCTCGGCCTCCTGACGCAACGCCAGCCACATATCCGGCTGATGTCCCGGCCAACGTTCAAAACCGAAGCGTTCGCGCTTACGGCCCGGTGCCAGGTCCAGCGCCATCATGGCCGCTTCAATCACCAATGTGCCGGAGCCACACATGGGATCCACAAAATCGCCACCTGCTTTCGATATGTCTGGCCAGCCACATCGCATCAAAAGAGCTGCCGCCAGGTTTTCCTTCAGCGGCGCCGCCCCCTTCTCCGTGCGATACCCCCGCTTGTGCAGGCTGTCGCCACTGAGTTCGATGCCCACTGACAATTTGCCACGATTGAGGCGGGCGGACACCGTCACATCGGGATTTTTCGCATCCACCGAGGGCCTCTGGCCGCTGGCGCTGCGCAATCGATCAACAATGCCGTCTTTTACTCGCTGCGCACCGAACTGGGTGTTGCGGATCGCCTCGTTCTGGCCAACAAAGTTGACGCGGAAACTGCCGTTCACAGGGATATGCTGCTGCCACTCCAGATCCGTCACACCACCAAGCATCTGATCGCCTGAGGTGGCATCCACATCCGCGAGGTGGAGGATGACCCGGTTTGCCAGTCTCGACCACAGGCAGGCGCGATAACCGCTCTCAAGCGTGCCGTTGGCCCAGACACCTGCCGGCGCATTACGGACTGGATCCATACCAAAGGTACGCAGTTCGTCCTCCAGCAAATATTCCAGGCCCTTGGGGCAGGTTACGAAAAAGTTAAGGTCTGACACGTTCGACTCCTGAGTCGTTTCTGGTGTGGCTGGGCCAAGGTCGTGGAATAGCGCATTCCCCCGGTTTTTCCGGGCTTGTTATGTCACACAACTATAAGAAAAGCTTCATATAGATTAAATAAATAGTGTACAAGGGCGTTGGTTTAGTCCTACCTTGTAGGTGACGCGTCGTTCCGGGGAGCCAAAAAAAGGGCTCTCTGTTAACAGGATCCTGACTGCTCTGGCCAAACCTGGCAATAGTGGGTTACCCCGGAAGGGTTGCCACGAATGCCGGCCACTGCAGATGTGTACACGCTTGTTCTGTTAATCCATTAGTGAGGAACGGCATGAAAAGACAGAAAAGAGATATGTACGCTCGTGCATTCAAACGGGGTTATCTGGCCGGCGTGTCCGGTAAAGCAAAAGACAGCTGCCCGTTGGAACAACCGGAAGTTCGCCAGGAATGGCTCAACGGGTGGCGAGAAGGCCGCACAGATCAATGGGAGGGCATGACCGGCGTATCCGGTATCCACAAACTGGCGAACGTAACAGCATGACGCTGTTTGACCAGGCCCCTAATCTTTAATCTGATCTTTCAACAACACACAATTTGACGCAGTACTCAGAGCAACCGAAACGGGTCCTCCCGACCCGTACCATGCGATGAAGCGCCACGGGGTTCATTCCCCGCACGGGCCCGCTAAGCGGGCCCACTTTATTTCTGCCCCAACTGACGAATCGCCTCGACTGACTCCCGGATCAACGCCGGCCCACGGTAGATAAACCCTGTATACACCTGCACCAGTTTTGCACCGGCCTGAATTTTTTCGGCAGCACTGGCGCCGTCGGTTATGCCACCCACCCCGATAATCGGCAACGCCTCACCCAGCTCTGCGTACAGCGCCTGAATGACCCGTGTGGAGGGTGCCCGCACGGGATCGCCACTCAGCCCGCCCGCCTCTTCCGCGTACCGGTGCCCTGCCACGGCGTCACGGCTGACGGTTGTGTTGGTTGCAATCACCCCGTCGAGCCCGGAGTCTTTCAATGCGGACGCGACAAAGCGAATACCGTCATCGTCCATATCCGGAGCAATTTTTACCGCCAGCGGCACATAGCGGCCGTGCTCTGTCTCACATCTGGCCTGCTCATCCTTGATGGCATGCATCAGCCCCTTCAGTGAATCGCCAAACTGGAGATCCCTCAGCCCCGGCGTATTGGGGGAAGACACATTCACCGTGATGTAGTCGGCACGGGAATACACAGC
>JAWWAM010000432.1:0-3076 GCA_033721715.1 Marinobacter sp. | reverse complement strand
TGGTGGTCAAATAGCCCTGCCAGGCTCTGGTCATGGCTGACAAAGACCACGGATGAATGTTTTTCCGCAGCCAGCCCGAGTAGCAGTTCGATAAAGCGGTCGCGGTTGTCGCTGTCCAGGGCGGAGGTGGGCTCATCCGCCAGAATCAGGTCAGGGCCACCGGTAAGTGCTCGTGCTGCGGCCACCCGTTGCTGCTGGCCAACGCTCAGGCCGGTCACTCTGCGCTTCCAGTGAATCGGGGGGATGCCAAGGGCGGTCAGCAGGGATTCCGCTTCTTTCTCGGGGGTGGGCAAGGCGCGGTCGCGACGCTTGCTGGAAAGCCGGCAAGGCAGCATTACGTTGTCGAGGGTTGTCAGGTAGGGCACCAGGTTGAACTGCTGGAAAATCACGCCCATGTGATCGGCCCTGAAGCGGTCCCGCTGACCACTTGTCAGGCGGGTCAGCTCTGTGCCCAGCAAGCTCAGCGTGCCGGAAGCCGGTACAATCAAACCGCCCATCAGGCTCAGGAGTGTGCTCTTGCCGCTGCCACTCGGGCCACGAACAAACAGATGCTCACCGGCGTTCAGCGTGATGTCCGGGTAGCTCAGTGGGGCCTGGGTCTGATCCCAGTGAAAGGTCAGGTTGCTGAGATGAAGTACGTGCCGGGTGGTTGCGGAACTATCCGCTGGCAAGTCTGTCTTGCTGGTCATGTCAGGCATTGGTCATCCGGTGTATGATTCCTGCATTGTCTCGGGAGTAATCCATTTCATGGTTCATAATTTGAAGACTGATGGACAGCGTAAGCGACTTGCGGTTCCGCTGTCTGTAATAGCCGCTCTGCTGCTCGCGACAGCGCTGAGTATTGTCACCACGGCCAACGCGAAAGAAGCCGCAGCGGAGATCGACTGGCTCGAACTGATGCCGGCGGAGGATCTCAATCTGCTTGAAAATATGCCGGAAGTCACCCACGAAGGTGATGGTCCCGCCGCATTGCCGGACGAAATCATGACCGGCCGTGTGGTCCCGGAGATGGAAGGCAGATCCGGCCGCATTCCCGGCTTTGTGGTGCCGTTGAAAACCACCCAGGATATGCGCATTCTCGAATTTTTCCTGGTGCCTTATTACGGCGCCTGTATCCATGTGCCGCCCCCGCCCCCGAACCAGATTATCCACGTGAAGTACAAGGAAGGCTTCAAGCTGGAGGCGTTGTACGATCCGGTGTGGATAGAGGGCACGTTACAGATTGAAAGAACCGAGAACGATGTTGCTTCGTCTTCTTACTCCATCGTTGCGGAAAGCGTGACGCCCTATGAGGACGAGGACGCCTACTGATCAGTTGGTAATGGTGAATGCCCGGCTGGACGAGGTGAGCCGGGCGCTGCCCTGAGCAGACTCGCTCACCCACTCGACAGCCAGTTCCTCCAGATTGCCGAATTCCCCCGTCAGCGCTGATGTGAGCTCCAGGCTTCCGCCCAGGTCTTCGCACGTCAGTTGCTGGGAGACGTCGTACTCCCGGTGCGTCGCTTTTTCATGATCGTCGTGATGGGTGTGACCATGACCATCTTCCCTGTCTTCGCCCCGGAGTTCGACAGCGGCACCCGATACACGGCAACTGGCAGTAGCCGTGTTTACCAGCGGAGTGGTCTCCAGCCACTCTTTGATCTCTGCCAGTCGGTTCTGTTCTTCGTCCGTGCGGGCTTCGTGTTCAAAGCCGGCCAGGTTATAGGCAGGTGAAGTGAAGATCAGGTCAATGCTGTTATTCTCCAGCGCTATCTGCAACCGCGCATGACCATGTTCGTGGGCACCCGGGTTGTCAGCGGCATAGGCGGCGGGCAGGCTGCAGGCTGCCAGCAGGCAACCCCCAGCCAGGAGTCGTTGCGTTCGGGTGGCCCTTGAGGTCAGCGCGCGAGGTGTCGGAATTGGCATGGACCGGTGCTCCGTCGGGAAATTGATATGTTATAACATAATTTACTCTATCCACGCCGGGAATCAAGAGGGCAAGTGCCTTAATACGGCCTGAATGCTAGGATAGGGCCTTCATTCATTGATACAGGATCGTCTCGATTCATGTCCGAAACCGACACCTCCAATGCCCGTGCTGTGGCCTTCGAGCGCTGGGCAAACGTCTTCACTGTGCACAAGGCCTTCAGCCACCCTTCGGAACTTCATGGTGCTCTTTGTGGCCGGCTGGCTGCTGGCTCGCGTATAGACGAAGGAGAGTGGCTGGCAATGGCCTGTGAGCACATGGGCCTGCCTGCCACCGCAACGGATGAGTCAGACGAGCTCCGCGAGTTCATGGCATCGGCCTACGACCAGACTCTGGAGCTTATGAAAGCCACTGATATGAGCTTTCAACCATTGCTGCCCGATGACGACTACGTCATTGAGCAACGCCTGGAAGCGTTGACCTCCTGGGTGCGAGGTTTTCTGGAAGGGATGGCCCTTTCAGCCGGCGAATCCCTTGGGGAAGCACCGGATGAAATTCGCGAGCTGATTGAAGATATGGTGGCTATCAGCCAGGTCGCTGACGATGATGAGCCGGATGACGAAAGCGAACAACAGTTGATGGAGATTGTGGAATACGTACGGTTGGGTGCGCTGGCGGTATTCACCGAGTTCAATCCGCCCGAAAAACCGTCGCCGAAAACGCCAACACTGCACTGAGAACGCTACGAATTGTGGGAGAGACCATGGCCTCACTGATACCCGTCAAGGAATTCAACGATCGTCGTCACCGGCTGATGGAGCGGATGGCCTCGGACAGCATTGCCATTCTGCCCGCTGCACCTGAGCGGGTGCGCAACCGGGATGTGCTGCATCCGTTCCGGCAGGACAGCGATTTTCATTACCTGACCGGGTTTGATGAGCCGGATGCGGTTCTGGTGCTGATTCCGGGCCGGGAGCATGGCGAGTCGGTGCTGTTCTGCAAGGAGCGCAACCCTGAGAAAGAACTGTGGGACGGTTTCCTGGCCGGCCCCGAAGGCGCCATTGAAACCTTCGGCCTCGACGACGCCTTCCCGGTCTCCGATATTGATGACATCCTGCCGGGCATGATTGAAGGCCGCAGCCGGGTTTATTACCCGCTGGGCAAAGACCA
>JAWWAM010000431.1:0-3079 GCA_033721715.1 Marinobacter sp. | reverse complement strand
AGCGATGAGGCAACTGTTGCCCAGTCAGTGATTGGCGTAGCCCGATGTCAGGCGGTCGGTTTCCCGCTTGACAACGGCATAGCATTCGCAGCTGAGGGCTTCGAGCCCTGGCCGGTCAATCACGGTAATGTGGCCGCGATGATAGTTAATAATCCCCAGGTCCTGCAGTTTGCCAGCCGCTTCAGTGACACCCTCGCGGCGCACGCCCAGCATGTTGGCGATGAGTTCCTGGGTCATGGTGAGGTGATTGTCCGTGAGACGATCAAGGGATAACAGCAGCCAGCGACACAGTTGCTGATCAATGGAGTGATGGCGATTGCACACGGCGGTCTGCGACATCTGAGTGATCAACGCCTGAGTGTAGCGCAGGGTAAGCCCCCTTACCGCAGGAGTGTTATCGAACTCCTCCTTGAGCTCCGGGGACGGCATCCGGTAAGCGAATCCCTTGCTTTGCACAACCGTCCGGCTGGGGGTGCTGTCGCCACCCATGAACACGGCAATGCCTGCCATGCCCTCGTTCCCGACCACCGAGATTTCGGCAGACGAACCGTTAATCATGACGTAAAGCAGGGAAATGATGCAATTGGTCGGAAAATAGACAAATTCAATGGGCTGGCCGGATTCGTAAATCACGTCCCCCAGGTTCATTTCAACCAGCTTGAGCTTTGGAAAAATCCGCGCCTTGGCGCTGTCTGGCAACGCAGCCAGCAAATGATTCTGTTCGTGGAAGGTTGATAAGTCGGGCATGACCACCTCCCTGGCGGAGCCGTCGTTTATAGGTACAACACGCTAACACAAAAAAAGTATTCGGGCTGAAACAATATAAGATTCGGGCAGAATGTTCCGATGGTCAAACATTTCGCTAGTATCAGCGACTACTACGGTTCGGGAGTGGTGGATCGTCCATCCCAGGTAAATCTGCCTGCCCATTCCAACGCCTGCGCCAGCGGCATCGGCCTGCTGTAGAAAAAGCCCTGCCCCAGTTCGCACCCCAGTTCTATCAGTTTCGCTTCCACCGCAGCGGATTCGATACCCTCCGCAACGAGGCGGCGCTGGAAACTTTGCGACAAACTGACGATGGCGCTGACGATCATATAATTATCGTTGTTTTCCAGCATATCCATGACGAAGGACTGGTCAATCTTGATTTCCTGCGCTGGCAAACGGCGGAAAAGGTCCAGCGAGGAGTAACCGGTGCCGAAATCATCGAGTGACATGTCCACGCCCAGGTCACGACAGGCCTGCAGGTTCTCCAGAACCTTGTGGGTATCATCCAGGGCGGTGGTTTCAAGAATTTCGAGAATCAGGTGGGAGCGAATATCGCGGGGGCAATCGTTCAGGGCGCTGGCGAGATCATCACGGAAATCAGGCCCCAGGAAATGGGAAGGGCTGAGGTTAACACTCAGGGTAAAGGGAAGCTGATTGCCTGCAAATTCCTGCAAGCGCTCGATGGCCTCGCGAATCACAAAGTTACCGACACTGCGGGCGTATTCAGTGTACTCAATGTGTTCCAGGAAATAACCCGGGCTCAGGAGCCCTTTAACCGGATGGTTCCAGCGGATCAGGGCTTCAAAGCCCTCAAGGCAGTGTTTTATGAAATTGATCTTGGGCTGATAGTAGAGCTCGAGTTGGCCGAGCCTCATGGCGTCACCGATCTGCTCGATGACTTTTACCCGCTCTTTGCGTGAGAAATGGGAGTCCAGATCGAACAGGGTGTAAGTATTCTTGCCCGCTTCCTTGGCCGCATACATGGCCTGGTCGGCATGGCGTATCAGCAGGTCGGCATCGGCATCGTCGTTCGGATAGACAGTCACGCCCATGCTGCCTGAAAGGTTCAGAATATAATGCCGGTAGTTGATGGGCTGGCGGATGGCTTCCAGAAGCCGGGCATAAACCCGCGCATCATCCACATCCCGGAGTATGGCCACAAACTCATCACCTCCCAGGCGGGCAACGATATCATGGGCCCGAACACCCGATAGCAGCCTCTGGGAAATGGATTTGAGAACCGCATCTCCCACGGCATGGCCGTGCTGGTCGTTGATTTCCTTGAAACCGTCCAGGTCAATAAAACAGACCGACACCAGGCCCTTTCGCTGTTTGGCCTCGAACAGCTCCTGCTCGAACAGGGTTGTCAGTCTGCGCCGGTTTGGCAGCCCGGTAAGTGAGTCAAAGTTGGCCGCGTGCTCGAGACTCTTCTGGTGTTCGCGCTTCTCCTGGTAGAGCCGTTTGCGCTCAATCAGGTTACCGACGGTTTGCAGCAAAGGTTCAAGCTCTTCGGCAAGCCTTGCGGTGTAACCATCCAGGCGGTTGGCGAGACCGATAAGGCCGATTTGCCTGTCCCCGGAAAACACCGGGATGCCAATATACGCAGTGATCGGCGGATGGCCGCTGGGCAAGCCTCCCCGGCGGGGATCGGTCTCAAGGTCGTTGGAGACGATGACTTCCCCTGTCACCATGGGTTTTCCCAGAATATTGTCGAGACGATCAAAAATCAGTCCCCGCCGCTCAACTTCCTGATACAACGCCTGGGTTTCGGGGCTCCAGGCGATATTGGTGATGGCCCCGATTTTCAGATAGGGGGTCTGATCCTCATGGCGAAGCACTTCGCCGATGAAGCCGAACTGGCTGCCAGTGAGGGACAGCAGGTCACTCAGCATCTGCTCGAACGCCGCGCGCTCGTTGTCGCTTGTCAGAAAAACGTTCTGCGCCCGGTGGATGGCCCGGCTGAGGTGAGACACATGCACATAATCATGGTCCGTCGCTGCCAGATAGGCGCGCTCCAGTTCATCCTCGACAATGCTGGCGAGGCTTCGTAGCACATCCAGGTCAATCTCGTTGAGCTGGCGGGGCTTGTCGTCGATGATGCAAAGGGTGCCAATCTTGAAACCGCTGGGCTCTCTCACCGGCATACCGGCGTAGAAACGGATGAAAGGCTCCCCGGTCACCAGGGGATTCTTACTGAAGCGGGGATCCTCGGCGGCGTCTGCCACCAGAAAGACCTTGTCCTGTTGTATGGCGTAGTCGCAGAAGGCGACGGATCGCGGCGTTTCGGGCGTCTCCAGGCCCTGCCGGGATT
>JAWWAM010000430.1:0-3079 GCA_033721715.1 Marinobacter sp. | reverse complement strand
GCCACTTTGCCGCTCAGGTCAAACAGGTCTTGCTTGCTCATTCTTCACCTCAATTCGTTATCGGAAAGTCACCAGGGTGGGGTCTTCCGCTTCCAGATGACTGTAATTATTGAACACCGCGAGGCTGCGACGGGCTCCGGAGTGCAATATCCGGGTGACACTGGTGTTGGCAATGACGGAATTCATTTCCAGTGCCTTGCGATCGCTCAGTTGCAGCAGGTGTTGGGCGATGACGGCAATGGGACCGCCAGAGGTGGACACCAGGGTATCACCACCGTCTGCGTATTCAATCAGCTGCTCCAGGGATGTGATCACCCGCTCGCGGAAATCACCCCAGGTTTCGGCGTACTCGTTATCGTGCTCGCCACTGACCCAGCGAACCATGGCTTCCTCGAAGACCTGCTGGAACGCTCTCGCGGGTTTGGGGAATGCGGCCAGGTCCCTCGCCATACGCTCACGGTCTTCCCATTCGGGGCGCAGGCGCTCAACCACCTGGGTATGGTCAAACTCATTGAAACCCTCAACCGCCTGCATGTCGGGAAGAGCGTCACCGTAGCCACTGGCAAGGGCCTCAACGGTTTCCCGGTGGCGCTCCATGTTGCCGCCAAACACCGCACTGGGCGTTACCTTCCCGGCGAACCATCGGCCAAGAACACGGCCCTGCTCCCACCCTCTGGGCGACAGCTGGTCGTAGTTTTCCTTGCCGAAGCTGGCCTGCCCGTGGCGAATCAGATAGATCGTTGCCATTACAGGTCACTCGCCTCGATCAGTCGTTGGCAGCGCTTCTCCAGATAATTGGCGGCATGGCCAAAGGCGGCGAAGCGCTTGTCTTTGGTCTGGCCATGGTAAAAGCGGTAATAGATCTGCTGGACAATCACCGCCAGCCGGAACAGGCCGTAGATTTCATAGAAGTCGAAGTTGTCGATTTTCAGGCCGGATTTCTCCGCATAGTAAGCGACCACTTCCTTGCGGGTCAGCATGCCCGGTCGATGGGTGGGTTGCCGGCGCAGCATCTGGAACGGGCCTTCATCGTCTGCCTCGATCCAGTACGCCAGGCTGTTACCCAGGTCCATCAGCGGGTCTCCAATGGTGGCCATTTCCCAGTCCAGCACACCGATCACCTCGAACGGGTTGTCCGGGTTGAGCACCACGTTGTCGAAGCGATAGTCGTTGTGGATAACCACCTGGGCAATGTCGTCCGGCATCTTGTCGTTCAGCCAGCCCATGACAGTTTCAAAGTCACCCACGTCATCGGTTTTCGCCTTGCGGAAGCGGTCACTCCAGCCGCCAATCTGGCGTTGTACATAACCGGCGCCCTTGCCCAGCTTGTCCAGGCCAGTGGCTTTTGCATCTACCTTATGAAGATCCACCAGCTTATCGATCACGTTCAGGCACAGCTTGCGGGTATCTGCCTCGCTGAGCTCGAAGTCCTTGGGGAAATCCTGCCGCAGGATGATGCCCTTCAGACGCTCCATCACGTAGAAATCGCAGCCCAGTACGTCATGATCATCACAGATGGCAACGATATTCGGAACATAGGGGAACTCGGGCTTGAGAGCCCGCATTACCTTCGCTTCCCGCAGCATGTCATGGGCGGACTTGGCAATATGGCCGAACGGTGGACGGCGCAGTACGTAGGAACGGTCGCCGTAATCCACCTGATAAGTCAGGTTGGAAGCGCCACCGGGGTACTGCTTGATCGCAGTCGCGCCTTCCAGGTCCGGAATGGCCTGCTTCATGAAGCGGTCAACAGCCGCGACATCCAGCTCTTCGCCTTCGCGGATATCAACAGCCTGGTCGATCTGGGTCATTCAGCTCTCCTATCCTTTACAGACGTCAGTGAGGGGGCAAGGCTTTCCAGAACACGCTTTGAATACGTCCCTGTACGCTCGGCCTCCGCCATCCATGGCTCCGGACGGTTCTGGAAAGCCTTGCCCCCTCCCTTCCTGATTCTATGTTAAACGGTGACTTAGCCCTTACCGCCCATTTTCTTCATCCAGCGCTTGCTTTCCTGGTGCATCAGCCAGTCAAACGCCTTGGGCGCGTGGCGCTTGACCATCCACATACGGCGTTCCTTGGCGTGGGGCAGCACCCAGAAATCACCCTTTTCTACCGCGCGAATGATATCGTCAGCCACATTTTCAGCGGTGATGGTTGAGCGCTTCATCAGCTTGTTCACATTCTGCTGAATGCCGGGAATATCCGACCGCATGCTGCTGGTCAGGTTGGTCTGGAAAAACGCCGGGCATACGCAGCTGACGTGTATACCGGAGTCTCTCAGTTCCTGGCTCAGGGTTTCCGAGAGCGCGATCACACCGGCCTTGGATACATTGTAGCTGTCCATCAACGGCGCAAGCATAAGCCCGGCCATGGAGGCGATATTCACGAACGCGCCGGCGCCCTGTTTCTTGAACTGCGGGGTAAAGGCCTTACAACCACGCACCACACCCAGCACGTTGATGTCCATGATCCATTCCCAGTCGGCCATGGTGGTGTCTTCAATGGAACCTGCGGAGGCAACGCCGGCGTTGTTGACCACAACGTCTACCCCACCCCATTTACTGGTGAGGTCCGCACAGATCTTCTCCAGATCCGTCAGCCGCCGAACATCGCACTCAACAAAGTAACCTTCGCCACCGGCGTTGTTAATCTCCTGCTCTACGGCGACTCCCTGCTCCGGATTAATATCACCAATGCAGACCTTGGCTCCTTTCTTGGCATACCTCAAAGCAATCGCCCGGCCCAGGCCGCTGGCCCCGCCGGTTATAAATACTCTTTGTGTCATCGTTATTTTCCGCTGTGTTTTCGTAATTGTAAATTTGGTGCATGAGCCGTCGACGGGGGGGGACGTCTTGAGGCGTGTTTTAAACAGCACCCTCCAACCTGTGCCTCCCCCGAAACCAAAGAACTCAGCAGGCCTCCAGAGGCGCATAAGCCAATACGAGCCACTTGGCACCCTCATCAAAGTTCACCTGCACCCGGGTGTGGTGACCACTGCCCTCGCTGTTCATCACGATGCCCTCACCAAACTTCGGATGACGCACCCGCTGCCCCAGGCTGAACCCCGCCTCTTCCATGG
>JAWWAM010000429.1:0-3079 GCA_033721715.1 Marinobacter sp. | reverse complement strand
AGGCGTGCCCATCACTTCCAGGGGCATGGCGACGTTGTCGAACACGGTGCGGTCAAACAGCAACTTGTGATTCTGGAAAACCACGCCGATGTGGCGGCGAATATAGGGCACCTGACGGCGCGGCAGGGTATTGAGCACCTGCCCGCCCACAATCACCTCCCCGGCACTGGGACGCTCCATCACCATGATCAGCTTGAGCAATGTACTTTTACCAGCGCCGGAGTGTCCGGTGAGGAACGCCAGCTCACCGCGCTCCAGGCCGAAATTGACCTGACGCAGCGCGGTATGGTCGCTGTCGTAGCGTTTGGTGACCTGGCGGAACTCGATCATCGAGGGTTACTTCTCTGGGGTGTTATCAGGAGTTTTCGTCAAACAGCGCATCCACGAAGGTGCGGGCATCGAAGCTGCGCAAATCGTCCACCTGCTCACCCACACCGATATAGCGGATAGGCAGCTGCAACTGCCGGGCGATGGCGAACACAATACCACCCTTTGCAGTGCCGTCCAGCTTGGTCAGGGTAATACCACTGACACCCACTGCCTGCTGGAAGACCTGCGCCTGGCTGAGGGCGTTCTGGCCGGTGCCGGCGTCCAGCACCAGCATGACTTCATGGGGGGCGGTATCGTCCAGCTTCTTGATGACCCGGACCACCTTCTCCAGTTCGCTCATCAGATTGTCCTTGTTCTGGAGACGGCCGGCGGTGTCGGCGATGACCACATCCACCCCGCGGGACTGGGCCGACTGGACAGCATCAAAGATCACTGAAGCACTGTCAGCACCGGTATGCTGGGCCACCACAGGCACGTTGTTGCGCTCGCCCCATACTTGCAACTGCTCAACCGCCGCTGCCCGGAAGGTATCCCCCGCCGCCAGCATTACCGACTTGCCGTCCCGCTGGAACAGCTTGGTGAGTTTACCGACGGTGGTGGTTTTACCCACGCCATTCACGCCCACCATCAGAATCACATAGGGCTTTTTGGCGGTGTCAATTTCCAGCGGTTTGGTAACATCTGCCAGCAGGCCATGGAGCTCTTCCCGCAGCGCCTTGCGCAAGGCCTCGCCGTCCTTGAGCTGGTTACGCTGAAGCTTGTCCGTCAACGACTCGATAATCTCCGAAGTAGCGGTAACGCCCACGTCGGCCATCAGCAGCGTGGTTTCGATTTCCTCCAGCAGGTCCTCATCCACTTTCTTGCCGACGGAGAACAGGTCGGCAAGGCCACCGGTCAGGTTGGCCCGGGTTTTACCCAGACCCTGGCGGATACGCTCGAAAACACTGACCTGAGGTGCTTCAGGCTCTGGCTCCGGGGCTGGCTCAGGCGCTGCCGGGGCTTCCTCCGCAAAGGGAACTTCGGCAACCGGGGCACTCTCGGGCGCAACTTCCTTCTCTTCATCAGCTTTTGCCGCAGCACCTTCAGGGGTTTCCGGCTTTTTCTGGGGCACAGGCTTCGGCCGCGGCACCCTCCGCCGGTTGGCCGCCACATCCAGAACAAACACCAGGACAAGAAGGGCCAGGAGGCCAATATCAATCCACTCTGCCGTCATAGTCATACCATTGGTTGTCAATTCGCGGATAAAAGAAAGCGGGTATTCTAGCAGACTGCTTGCCCTAAGTGATGGCCACGGGTGACTCGCCCGCCAAACCCTCGTAACATGGCGCCAACTGTACTCACAGATGCACCGCACTCACGATCACGAGACCCAACCCACATGGCCCGCAACCAGAAACCCCGGCCCGCCAGTGGCGGCGGAGAACTCCGCATCATCGGCGGCGACTGGCGTAGCCGCAAACTTCGCTTCCCCGAGGCCGGAGGCGTACGCCCCACACCGGCACGCACCCGCGAAACCCTGTTCAACTGGCTGTCATTCCACCTCGCCGGCAGCCGCTGCCTCGACCTCTTCGCCGGCTCCGGCGCCCTCGGCCTCGAAGCCCTCTCCCGCGGCGCTGGCAATACCGTCTTCGTCGACCACACCCCGGAACTCGCCCAGGCCCTGCGCAGCAACCTGAGGCTATTGAAATCAGATAAGGGAGAAGTGGTCTGCCAGAACATCGACACCTACCTGGCCCGACCCCCGGCCGAACCGTTCGACATCCTTTTCATGGACCCGCCATTCAGACAGGGCTGGCTGGAAAGGCTGTTGCCGATGATTGCGGCCAATGGATGGGTAAAACCAGGAGGCTGGATCTACGCAGAACACGAAAGCGAGATGTCGACACCCACAGCACCCGCCAACTGGACGCTGCACCGACAAAAAACAGCAGGCCAGGTGACCTACTGTTTATTTAGAGTGGAGGGGACAGAAGCAACCAACTGAGGAGACCGCGCGGGGAGATTTCGCCAAGGTCTAATCGGTCTGTGGGTGGTGGCGCGTTTTGCGCCGGGAAAAGGTGTCTGAGCGAAGCGAGTTCTTTTCCCATAGGAAAAAGCGCCACCACCCAGAGACCAGCCCCCGAGGCAAAAACTAGGGCGAAGGCCGCAAAGAATAAGCCCGCAGATGCGCCGCAAAGTCTTCAAGATAGCGAATGCCGCTGGCCTCAGCCTCCCGGCACCACTCCATCAACGCATTCAGCTTATCCTGCGGCTTCAAACCGCGACGACGCCAAAGCTCCTGCAGCTCATTGCTCTTCTCATAGATCTGCCGCAACACCGCATTGCGCTCCAGCACCGTTTCCAGATGCTCCTTCTCCTTGGGCTTGATCAGCGTTACCTCACGGGACAGCAAACGCTTCAGACTGCGATACCGGGGGCGAATCTCCTCGTCCATCAGCGCCTTCTGTTGACGCAACACCGGTTCCATCACCCGCTTGCGGTACTGACGCATAATGTCGAAGCGGCTGTTGGTGATCGCCTGCACGGTCTCCACATCCATTTCCTGCTTGCCGGGCACATAATGCGCAATCGGCTTGAAGCCTTTGGGCTTTGCCAGCCCGAAGAGCTGGAACAGACGAATGTAGCCCCAACCAATGTCCACCTCGTACCAGCGCCGTGACAACTTGGAAGAGTTGGGATAGGTGTGGTGATTGTTATGCAACTCCTCGCCGCCAATCAGGATCCCCCAGGGCGAAATGTTACGGGCATT
>JAWWAM010000428.1:0-3083 GCA_033721715.1 Marinobacter sp. | reverse complement strand
CGCCCACCCCCTGCTGGAACACACCTTCCTGATCGCCGACTGGCAGGCAGAACGGCTGAAGACGACTCACGAGGACCTGTACCGGCACCCCGGTTACCACACCGGCCTGGAATTCCTGCTCACCGACCTGTACGCACCTGCGGGCATGACCCGGCGCGACGACAACATCGACCGGGTCTTCCCGAAAATGGTGAAGTGGTTGCCGGACAATCTGCTGGATACCTTTGCCGGACTGGTGGAGCTGAACCTGATCACCCAGCAACTGGACCTGGAGCTGGCGGAACTCTGCCATAACCATGGCCTCGTCCCTGCATCCCTGAGCACGGACGACTATTGCCGGCTCTTTCGCTGCAGCCAACGCCTGGAGCACCGCGAACGCCAGATTACCCTGGTGGCAGAGGTTGGCCGGCAACTGGATCGCTACGTACGCAACCGCACTCTCGGCTGGTTGCTGACCATGAGCCGCACACCTGCGGAAATGGCGGATCTGAGCGATCTGCACAGCTTCCTGCACCGGGGCTATTCCGCCTTCCGCAAAATGGACGATGTGGAACAGCTGATCGACCGCCTGGTTACGCGGGAGAAAAAAGTGCTGGATAACATCCTGAAGGGTCACCCCGAGCCTTTCGACCTGTCCCGTGACCTCTAGGGGTAACAGGCCAGCTCAGACCTTCAGTATCTGATCCAGCTGTGACTGGATCTCCTGCTCTATACGGGATTTGAACGGCCGCAACATCATGCCCAGCTCCAGATGAATGTGGAGGTCAGTGTCGGTAATGTTCAGGTGGCCCTTCACTCCGCTGCGCTTGAACCTGAGATGGTCCCCTTCCCATTGATAGTTCACGTCGAACTGCTTCGACAGATCCTCGGCCAGGGTTTCCGCGGCCCGGCAGGCATGATCTTTATCAAGGGAATGGGCGCGATGGACATCGATAACAGACATGGATCGGGTTTCTCCGCAAATTAAGGGACGTTTTACAGTGTAAGGCGGCATTAAACTTGTAGCCACCCCCGCAGGCGTTAGAATACGGGGTTCAGATTCTGACAGGATATTGCCATGAGCGAGCAACAACCGTCTGCCAACCAGCCGCAGCCAGAGGCGCCAAAAGACGACGTCACCCATTTTGGCTTCCGCAACGTGCCGAAAAGCCAGAAGGCCGGCCAGGTAGCGGAAGTGTTCCACTCTGTGGCGGGCAAGTACGACCTGATGAACGACCTCATGTCCATGGGGATTCACCGCCTCTGGAAGCGTTTCACCATCGAACTCTCCGGCGTGCGCAAGGGCCACCAGGTGCTCGACATTGCCGGTGGCACCGGCGACCTGACCATGAAATTCTCTGATCTGGTGGGCTCCACCGGTAAGGTAGTGCTCGCCGACATCAACGCCTCCATGCTGCAGGTTGGTCGCGGCCGGTTAACGGACCGCGGCTACGCCGGCAACATTGAATACGTTCAGGCGGATGCTGAACACCTGCCGTTCCCGGACAACAGCTTCAACGCCGTCAGTATTGCCTTCGGTCTGCGCAACGTCACGGACAAGGACCAGGCACTGCGGGACATGACCCGCGTGCTGAAACCGGGCGGCAAGGTGATGGTGCTGGAGTTCTCCAAACCCACCAACCCTCTACTCAGCAAGGCCTACGACGTTTACTCGTTTAACGCCCTGCCGCTGATGGGCCAGCTGATCGCAGGTGATTCCAACAGCTATCAATACCTGGCCGAGTCCATTCGCATGCACCCGGACCAGGACACCCTGAAAACCATGATGGAAGAAGCCGGCCTCGTGAACTGCAAGTACTACAACATGACCGGTGGCGTGGTCGCCCTGCACGTGGGAATCAAGCCCTGATGTTTCCCGGCCCTACCCTGATGTCTGCCGTTACTGCCATCATCGAGAACGCCCTCAACCGCGCTCTCGAACTGGACCCGGCCGGAAAACAGGCGCTGATGTCGTCGCTCACCGGGCCAGTACAGTTTTCCCTTGAATCCCTTGACCTCACCCTGGTGCTGCAACAGGCGGCGGGACGGGTCCGGGTAGCCAGCCAGCCCGCGGAATCGCCGGCGCTGGTGCTGTCCGGGCGCCCTATGGCTTTCGCAGCCCTGGCAACCGGTGATGACCGGGTATTCAGCGAAGGACGCATTCAGGTGACAGGCGACACCGCACTGGCGCACCAGTTCCAGCGTGCCATCGACCAGCTCGACCCCGATTGGGAAGCTGCCATGGCAGCCCATATTGGCGATGTGCCCGCGCACTTTATTGGCCAGCGCATTCGTGGAGCTGTGCGCTGGAGCCGGCAGGCCTTTGGCTCCCTGAATGCCAACATTGAAGAATACATTCACGAGGAAAGCCGCAGCCTGCCCGGGCGCCGGGAGCTGGAAGCCACCTTCACCGATATCGACCACCTGAACCTGCAGACCGAACGTCTGGAAGCCAGAGTCGAGCGGCTGGAAAAGCCCAATCAAAAAGACCGACCGGAGACGCCGTGACGCGCCTGCAACGCCTGTTCCGCATTGCCTGGGTCTTCTGCCGCTATCGGCTGGATACCTTCTTGCCACTGGCGGAGCTGCCGCTGCCGCTGAAGCTGTTCTTCCTGCTGGCCCCCTGGCACCTGTTTCCGAAACCGAAGCTAGACAGGGGAGACCGCCTTCGCCTGGCCTTTGAGGAACTGGGGCCGGTATTTGTGAAGTTTGGCCAGATTCTCTCCACTCGCCGGGACCTGCTTCCGGACGATATGGCACTCTCCCTCAAGAACCTGCAGGACCGGGTCCCCCCTTTTCCCGGTGAAGTGGCCCAAGGCATTATAGAGAAGTCACTGGGAGCGCCAGTGGCAGAGCTGTTTGCTGAATTTTCCCGGGAGCCCATGGCCTCTGCCTCGGTGGCTCAGGTTCATGCCGCCACCCTGCGGGATGGGCGGGAAGTCGTCGTCAAGGTCATACGTCCCGGCATTGAACGGGTTATCCGCCAGGACCTGGCACTTCTGTATATGATGGCCCGCCTGCTCGAGCGCTACTGGTCCGAAGGCCGGCGGCTGCATCCGGTGGAAGTGGTGGCGGATTACGATTCCACCATTCACGACGAACTG
>JAWWAM010000427.1:0-3090 GCA_033721715.1 Marinobacter sp. | reverse complement strand
GCCCGGTGCCTCTCCCCACCCCTTGAGACCGGGGATACCGGTTTCAGCAAGTGCCTCACGGCCGGTTTTCAGTTCGTCCTTATAGCCGCCTTCGTTCAGGCGACGCTGCCAAAGGGCTACATAGTCATCCAGTCGGGCCAGGGCATTCATGCGTTCAGGATGCTGCACATGCTCAATCAAATGACGCAGGTCACCGATGCCGCGGTTCAACAGCCCGGTTGCCATATCCTACTCACCCATCCGGTGGGCCTGCTCCAGCCGCTCATGCAGGTAGCCCAGAGGACCGTTGGCCATTTCCTGTCGGACCACCGCCGGTAATGTCTCCAGATAGCGCTGGTAGGCTGCACTGTCCATCGACGCCACCTGACCCGCCATTTCCCGGAGGGCCCGGGGATCATCCGGCAGGCTCACGCCGCGCTGCTGGATCAGGTCCGTGAGGTCTTCCGGGCTGTCCGGCAGTTGGCCTGTGTCGTACCCCTCTGCCTTGAGCCAGGTCAGCATTTCAAACAGGGTGGCGGGGACGTCGAGATTGTCAGCGCCGATGTTCTGGCGGCCAGGAGGGTGGTTGTAGTAGATGATCGCCACGCGCTTCTCGGCGTTGGCTTTAGTTTGCAGGGCATGCCAGCGCTTTAAGCGGTCAGCAACAGCTTCTACCCGCCCGGACACCGGCTGGGTGAGCGTTAGCGCCACCCCGGTCAGCTCGTCAATCACTTCCGGTTCTGCGGTAGCGAGCACCATCGGTTGGCTGACGCCCTGGAGTTCCGGCATGGCCAGTTTATAGTGCACTTTATCAGAGGGAATGCCGTCTACCGATAGCTGCCACTGGCTCGCAGTGCGGGACGCCAGTCGCAGACCTTTGATCACCGGAACATCCAGGCCGGTGAGCGCTTCAGTGACCAGGCGCCGGCCTTCCCCGCCACCAACGGTAAAATCCTGCAGGCTGATGATGCCTGAGAGAGTTGCCGCTCCAGTAACTTCGTTCAGGGAGCGAATCGCCTCCAGACTGGCACCGCCCCACCGGGACAGGATGGCAAAGCACTGGATACCCCGGGATTCCAGGGCAGCACAGGTTGCATCCAGTAATGCCCGGTCTCCCGGGCGGTCGCCGCTGTCCAGATCCAACAGAGTGACGACGGGCCCCGAGCGCAGGGTCAGATCAGCTGCCCGCTCCACCGACCCACCATCCCGATAGTAGCGGACAAGCGGCCGAGGCCGCTGCTCGGGCACGGCCATTTTATGGCCTGCCTTGACCATCAGCCATCGCATCAATGCATCCAGGTGTTCGGGGGTACGGCCCTGATAAAGGGCTCGGCCCTCAAGCCAGGATTCCTGATCGGGAAACCGGGCTTTTAGCCCGGCAAGGTGATCGCTCAGATTTGCCCCGGGTTCGGGCGCTTTCATCAGGTTACTGAGGGCGGTGGAATCCAGTCCTTCCAGAACATTGCGGCCTTCCAGCCGCGACAATGTCGTCAGTGCTCTGTCGCCATTGATTCCCAGTACCGGAAAGTCGCGTTCGGAAGCCTGTTGGCGCACCGCCCGCTCAAGCCGGCCCACCTGATCGCCAAAAACAGCGGCCAGCAGCAGAGCATCGGCCCGGCCCACCAACTCATCAAGAGCTGCGTTGTCCAGCTGAGCCAACTGTTCCGGGGTTCGCAGGATTACGTGATAATCCGGATGGGCTGTCAGAAAGCGCTCCGCGCCCGCTGCCATCTCTGCAGCAGAGCGCTCCGACACCACACCTACCAGAGTGGCTGCAGAGACACTGCCTGACATCAACCAGCCGGCCAGCACGAAAAACAGGAGGCTTCTCACAAACCACTGCCCCGGACGCTGCATACCCCCTGCTCCCTGTGCGAGCGATTAACGGAAATCATGACGAATCGACAAGAAGCCGGCGGTACCGGCAGCCACGTACTCGGCACCATCAAACCGAAGTGCTGTGGAGTACTGTTTGTCTGTCACATTCTGAAGAGTCAGTTGGGCGTTCCAGTCCCTGGCAAACTCCCAACCAGCGCGGAGATTAAGGATGGCGTAACCCGGCAGGCGCTCTTCGTTTTCCGAGTCGTCATAACGATAACCGCTGGCCTGAATGGTGCCCCCCAAAGACCAGGCTCCAAGGTTCCTGTCCACATCCACCCGCAATGACTGGTGGCTACGGCGGCGCAGACGGTTATCGGTGTCCTGGTCGCGGGGATCCATCAAAGTCAGATTCACCGCCAGATCCCAGTCGTTGGTACGGACTCCCGTGCCCATCTCGATTCCACGGATGCGAGCTTCATTAACATTCACCGGTCGAAGATCGCCGCCCTCGGATTGGAGATCGATAAGATCCTCAACATCCAGTTGATAGATTGCCGCATCCCAATACCAGATTTCATAGCGGCCACTGAAACCAACCTCGAACGAACTCCCCTCCTCCGGCTTGAGGTTGGGGTTGCCGGCATAACTACCACCAAAACTGTAGGTTTCCAGTGGATAGTAAAGATCGTTAAAAGTTGGAGCCCGGAACGACGTGCCATAACTCACCCTGACACGATGGGAACGGTCAAACGAATGACCGAGGGCCACGCCGCCGGTTTCCTGGCGGCCATAGGCCTCGTTATCATCACCCCGCAACGACAATTGCAGGTCTGAGGGGCCGAAGTTAAGACGAAGCTGACCAAACAGCGCTGCATTGGTGCGGCTGTCTTCTTCGAAGTCCGTGGAGCTGTCTACTTCGTCAGATTGCAGCTCACCACCCAGCGCCAGCTCATGAACGCCCGTTGTAAAGGTATTTTCCCAGCGTGCTGTGCGGGTTTTGGTGTTGAAAAAGGAATCTCCGGCGTCACGGAAGTTGTCCTGTTCGTCAGCGGATTCCGATAACTGAATGGAGCTGTCCCAGTACTCACTGACCGGGGCGTCCATCCGGAAGCCAACAGTGCGAATCAGGAAGTCGGTATCGCCACCATCGAATTCGGTATTACCCTCGGACTGCATCATGACCACGCCGGCTTCGCCTCCACCGGGGAGTTCATGGACAATGCGGCCGACACCGGCGGTGTTACGAAAGCCCTTGTCGTCGCCGTCTTCCACAATCTCGGTGCCGTCGGT
>JAWWAM010000426.1:0-3095 GCA_033721715.1 Marinobacter sp. | reverse complement strand
GGGTCAACTGGGCGCCAGCAATCATCTCACTAATCACCTTGTATTCATCCGCCAGGTAATAACTGCGGATGGCCTGCCGGCTATCGACCAGTGTGGGAGTCTCTGATTGCTGCGGTCTCATGGTTGAACCCTCTCAGTTGTTTGTCTTTCCCGCATTCTACCGGGAACGACAAAGACAATTTGACTGTAAAAACCAGACACACACGACCTTCAGGCTTTTTTAATGAACTATAATTTATGTTCTTCCTGTCAAATGGCCAGTATTCAGGTGAATTTACTGGGCCGGCCGGTCAATCTGCCTTTGCGGCCAGCTCCCGAAGCACGCTGTGAGCCACCGAGAAGACCGCGCAATCAACCTCATTCGCAGCCTGCATGTCTCCGAGCATCCGGTGCCAGCGCACGAGCAGCGCCTGTTTATCGTCGCGCCAGGCTTCCAGCATCTGCTCCGGTGACGCCTCCCGGGTGCCCTTTGCCGCAGCCGCTGCGGAAAACACACTCGACGTAAGGTTCCGCAACTGGTGATCAAGCTCATCACGGTAATGGAGCGTCGCCAGAACCTGCCAATGGCCATGGGCCCTGAAGGCACGCATTTGTCGATCCAGCCAGGTCAGGTTCAGGCCTTCCCCTAGACTGAAATAAACCCAGGCCACCGATTCCAGATCCTGTCCCAACTGGCGACCAATCTCGATGATGTCCATCAGCCAGTACCGGCTCTCCGCCGAGGCTGCATAAGCGGCAAGCCTCTCAGGAACTGCCTGCTTACAGTACCTATCATAGCGTTCATGCCAGCGACTTGCAGGAATCACCGAGCCCAGGCGCTCTGTTGACGCCAACACCTCGGCGAGCGGCCCCTGGTAGTGGGCAATACAGGAGGTTGGATCCAGATCGCTCCGGCGATTGTGCAACAGCCAACTGGTGCTGCGGGTAACCAGGCGAATCACGTCACTGAATAATTCCGCCTGCACCTCGGGGCTGATCTTGCCATCCAGTGCCTCTATGGCCTTCCACTGAGTCTCTACGTCATGGATCTGCAGGGAGATCAGGTACCCTGCAGCAATCCGCCCGCTATCGGCCCCCGTGGCATTACGCAGTTTGTCCGCCCAGCTGATGCCCATGCGATTCACCATGTCATTGGCGATCTGGGTGGCTGAAATTTCCGCACGCAACGGATGCGCGTCAATCGCCTCGGGAAAGTGCTCCAGTAGCGATGTCGGAAAGGCCGAATAGAGCGCATGAATAAAGCGGTCATCATGAACGATTGGGGTGGTGAGCAACGCCTGTTTGAGTTCGATCTTGGCGTAGGAAATGAGCACAGAAAGCTCCGGGCGTGTGAGGCCGGAGCCACGCTCCCGCCGCTCTCTGAGCGCCTCATCATCAGGGAGGAACTCAAGAGCCCGGTCAAGCTTCCCTTCGGCTTCAAGCCGCCGCATCAGGCGCTCATACTCGTCTGCAGTGCTCACAGCACCGCTTTGCGCCAGGCACAATGCCATGGCCTGGCGATAGTTGTTCAGCAATACCAGCTCCGCCACCTCGGCCGTCATTGCCCTGAGCATCTGGTTGCGCTGGTCCAGCGTCATCTGTCCCCGTCGCACCTGCTCGTTGAGAAGTATCTTGATATTTACCTCATGGTCCGAGCAATCCACCCCGCCGGCGTTGTCGATAAAATCGGTATTGGCCGCACCTCCGGCGCGGGCAAAGTCAATCCGGCCGAGCTGAGTGAATCCCAGGTTGCCGCCTTCTCCAAGCACCCGGCACTGCAACTGATGGCCATCAATCCTCACGGCGTCATTGGCTTTGTCGCCAACGTCTTCGTGGGACTCACTCGCTGCTTTCACATAGGTACCGATGCCGCCATTCCAGAGCATGTCCACCGGGGCTTTCAGCAGAGCCCTGATCAATTCATTGGGAGCAAGGCGGTCGGCTTCTATACCCAGTCTGGCCTGCATCTGGGGTGAAACCGGAATCCATTTTGCAGCCCGGGAAAAGACCCCGCCACCCGCGCTGATCCGTTTCTCGTCATAATCCGCCCAGCTCGACCCCGGCAACTCGAACAAACGCTTGCGTTCGGCAAAAGAGGCCACTGCGTCCGGCTCAGGGTCAACAAAGATGTGCAGATGATTGAATGCGCCGACCAGACGGATACGATCCGACAACAGCATGCCGTTACCGAACACATCTCCCCCCATGTCGCCGATACCAACCACCGTGAATTCTTCGGCCTGGGTGTCGATGCCCTTCTCGAGGAAGTGTCGTTTGACGGATTCCCAGGCTCCCCGGGCCGTAATCCCCATCTTTTTGTGGTCGTAGCCCTCGCTGCCACCGGAGGCAAACGCATCTCCCAGCCAGAAGCCATATTCGTGGGCGAGCCGGTTGGCAATATCGGAGAAGGTCGCGGTGCCCTTGTCAGCGGCAACCACCAGGTAGGTGTCATCGCCATCATGGCGGACCACATCGGCTGGCGGCACGACTTCACCCTCATCCAGATTGTCGGTCAGATCCAGTAACCCGCGGATGAACGTCTGATAGCAGGTGATGCCCTCTTCCCTCAAGGCCTCCCGGGAACCATCTTCCGGCGGCTGTTTGACGATGAACCCGCCCTTGGCGCCCACGGGCACAATCACCGAGTTCTTCACCTGCTGGGCCTTTACCAGGCCGAGAATTTCGGTGCGGTAGTCCTCACTGCGGTCGGACCAACGCAGCCCGCCTCTGGCCACCGGGCCTGCCCTGAGGTGTACCCCTTCCACTCTGGGTGAACATACGAACACCTCAAAATGAGGACAGGGTTTCGGAATATCGGGCACCGAGGTAGGGTCCAGCTTGAGCGACAGGTAGCCCTTGAACTCGCCAGTGTCCTGGCGCTGGAAATAGTTGGTTCTCAGGGTTGCCTTGATGAGTACATAAAACCGCCTGAGAATCCGGTCATCATCAAGACTTGTCACTGCTTCAAGGGCGTCCAGAATGGCACTTTCGGTTCCTGCAGCCTGCGACTCCCGGCGTTCAGCCACCGCAGCTTCGGGATCGAACCTGGTCTTGAAGAACTCCACCAGCAGCGAGGTAATATCCAGGTGCCGCGCCAGGGTATCGGCAATGAACGG
>JAWWAM010000425.1:0-3096 GCA_033721715.1 Marinobacter sp. | reverse complement strand
GCCGACGGGGCCAGTTGACCACCTGCAAAAAGCCGGATTGTGAACTTGCCGTCGGTCAGTTCGGAAACCCGGTTAACGAAACGCTTCTCGAACTCATAAGGAGTGGTGCCGCCATCCCAAAGCGCCTGCATGCGCCAGTTTACTTCCGGAAGTTCCGCGGCTGAGCTCACACTGGTAAAAAGGGCAGCCGCTGCAACCAGGCTCGTGCAGACATGACGAAGGCCGACAACAGCCCTTTGGCTTATGGTTTTGTTCATAGTGTTCTCCATCGACAGGTGGTCGTTTTTGTGTTTGTTATTGCCGCGTACACCGGAATTCACGCGTTCAGGCGGGCGTCTCTCTCCTGCCCGGCGTACCTGTACAAATTAGGACAGTCGATTAGAATGAACAAGTGACACTTGGTGGATGTGTACCACGGACTGTACCAGTCAATATACTGGTACAATTTGGAGTTGATATGGCAGGCAAACTATCCCGGGCGCAGCATATCGCGGACAGTCTGATTCAGCAGATAGAAGCCGGACAGCTCATGCCAGGCTCACGATTGCCCTCCATTCGTGTGGCAGCTGAAGGCCACGGAGTCTCGAAGAATACGGTAACGGATGCCTATGACCGTCTGGTGGCAACCGGATATATCAGCCCACGACGGGGTTCGGGGTTCTATGTCGAGGCCGCGAACCCGACCCAGCCTGTCCCATATTCCGAACACGTCACCGAAGCCCTGGATCTTGTTTCACTGCTACGGGAACAACTGAACCAGCATTACGAAATCCGGGCAGGCGATGGCCGCTTGCCCGCCACCTGGATGGAAAGCTCCGAAATAGGTCGCTACCTGAAACGGCACTCCAGCATATCCGACAATGCCGACGACTTTGAGTATGGCCGGCCGCAAGGGCTTCAGGCGCTGAGAGAGGATATCGCCAGGGCACTAACTGATCGAGCAATCAGTACCAGTCCCGATCAGGTTTTGATGACGTTTGGGGCCAACCATGCCCTTGACCTGATCGTTCGCCACTTCGTTCAGCCCAACGATCCGGTACTGGTGGAAACCCCCGGCTACTATCCCATGTTTGGCAAGCTCAAACTTCAGAAGGCTAACGTCATCGGTGTGAAGCGGGAAGCGGATGGCCCGGACATGGGAATGCTGGAAGACATGATACGGCAGTACAGGCCGAAGCTGTTTTTTGTGCAGCCTATGGCTCACAACCCTACGGGCACTTCCATGTCGCTGCAGAAGATGCACCGGTTGCTGACGCTGGCAGAGCGTTATGACCTGGTAGTGATTGAGGACGACCCCTTCGCAGACATTCTGCCAAAGGCCACACCCCATCTCGCTTCGCTGGATGCACTGAACCGGGTGATCTACGTGGGAACCTTTTCGAAAACGCTGTCAGCGAGCCTGCGATGCGGGTATATCGCGGCGAACCCTGCCCTGATAACGTCTCTGACGGACATCAAGATGCTGACCATTGTGAACAGTTCCGGTACTACCGAACGTATTGTCCACGAAATGATCGTGCGGGGCCGCTACCGTCGACACCTGAAGCGATTGCGCGACCGGGTTGCCAACGCCAGTGTTGACGCCGTGTCTGCCTTGCGCGGCATTGGCCTGGATAACATCGAAAGCCCAACGGGAGGCTACTATCTGTGGTGCCCGCTTCCGGATGGCGTGGATGTCATGTCGCTAACCCGAAAGGCTGCCGCTGAGGGAATTTTCCTGGCGCCCAGCCAGCTCTTCGAATTGGCCGATCATAATGGGGATTCGGCCCTGCGAATCAATATTGCCCACGCCAATAACCGGAAGCTCCTGCGTTTTCTACAGGATTCGGTGTTGAACTGAAATTTTCAGACCGTTGCTGAGAACTTCCAGAACGGCGTCCTCAAACGCTGTTCAACAACTTCAGGTGGGTAGCCAACGTCTTTGAGAAGGCGTGGCTCCATGGTCAGGACCAGGTGGAGGAAGTTACGCTTCATTCTCCACCCTTTGTATAGTGATACTGCTCTGCTCATTTCGATCATCCATTCATAGGTAACAACAAAAGGGGTAAACCGTAACCGGTCTTTGTTAGTAACCTATTTTATGGATGACGCCTTCCCGGCCCCATACTTGGAAACCACTACGCGGCCCCTTTTCAGGGCCCTGAGGGCTAGTGACTTGTACCTATCCTGCTCCGTTGGACTTTCTCACGAGCGTTTTATAGAGGTCATCTTTCAGTTGCAGGCGCTTTTGTTTCATCCGGTGCAGTTTATCATCACCAATCGGGGAATCTCTGAGCTCAAGCCCCTCAATTTCCTGGTCCAGCTCTGCGTACTGCTGAAAATGCTCCTTGAATTTCAGGTCGTTCGTTTTCAACTCATCGATCAGCTCTTTGAATTGCGGGAATTCGTTGTGAAGCTCGTGGTTGGAAATGCCCATTACCTCGTCTCCTTCTTGTCGCAGAGTGGATAGTCAGGATGCCATTCCTGCCGGGAAACCTACAAATCGGAATCCAGTAGTTCAAGACCCAGGGATTCTTTGAGATTCCGGTACTCATCGCGGTACACAATGGCACCTAACGCCATGGCAGCCTTGGTAGCCATACGATCAAAGCTATCACGAATAAGGCCGGGTATGTGTGTTTTCAGCCGGACGCTCGCTGTCTCAATCAGCACGGCCCCCATAACAAGCAATGCGTCAATTCGCCGGTTGTTACGGTCGCCGTCCATGATATGGCGGGCCAGCGCTTTTGCGTCGCCCACAATCACTTTCTCATCTTCATTCAGGCTTACGCCATCAAACACCATGAAGCTTTGGTAACGCCTGGCCCGCTTCAGCATAAACGCTTCCTGAACGGCCGGGTCCGGTTCGTCGGCCTCTGGGCGGGTGTTAAGAATGCCGTGCAAACGGAAGTCGACCTCCCCTGCAGCGCGCTTTCTGTCAAAGACCTGCTGGATGTCCGCACGGGCGCTGCTGGAGGTGGCCTCCATGGCTTCGGCAATAACGGCGTCAAAGGTGGTCTTTTCAACCACGTCGAGCACCCTTCGAATTGTGTGAATGGACTTCATCAGCTCTGGCCAGAGCCTGGGGTCGGCCTCATCCGGTTCATCCGGAAGTCT
>JAWWAM010000424.1:0-3119 GCA_033721715.1 Marinobacter sp. | reverse complement strand
TTGAAAGAGAAGCCCTCGTCGCCCCGGGCGTGGGGCTCGACGTCTGCCAGCTGCTGCTCCAGCGCCGACAGGCGCTCTTCCACGCTATCCTGAGCCTGCACGCCAACGGAAAAGGTGAATACTGCCATGGTAGCTGCCATTGCCATCGGGCGACGGCACGGTGAAATGCGAAAACTCATTGTTGGAACCTCATCTTGTTTTTGTAAGGTCTGATTTCCACACAGCTTTGAGCTGGAGCTTAATGCATTAAGTTATGCGACAAAAAAAACCTGTTTTCACAGGAATTGCCATAACGTCAATGAATCAGAGGGCTCTCGTACGGCCCAAGCTATCGTTGTTTCTCAATCATATTTGCCGGCTGCAATTTGAATGCACACGAACTTAAATGATTAAGTAACGACCAAGATAATTTCGATAGATAGGTTCTGCAACCTTGAGGAGAACTTAATTTTAACTTAATTTTTCAGGGTAGAAAGCAGGCCGGGCGGGCCCCGGCCTGCCAGAATGTTACGATTTTCTCGGGTCTGTGGTGCCTACCAGTTCATCGTTGCGATAGTGGTCCCGGAAACTGAGAAGGCTTTCAACACCGGTAAAATCGACCAGGTCCCTGAAATCAACCCAATCCACCAGACTGTAGAGGCAGATGGCCGGGTAATTCCACTGGCTGAACTGGCCCTCATCGACCATGGCCGCAAGGGTTCGCATCGTCATCATGATGCGCTCCCGCTGGAGGTTGAAGAACATCAGGTTCTCACTGGTGTCGATACCCGAGCGAGACGCCAGCAGCAGGATAACGGCGGAGTCGTTGGCCGCATCAATCAGCGTCAGCTGGTTTTCCTGATCCCAGGTCAACGGGGCGAGTCCCTGTTTCTCACTGATATAACGGGCAATTATCCGGGAGTCGTAGACCTCCTGGCTGCCGTCAACAAGCATGGGGATTTTAAGCGCCGGATTGTTGCGCCGCAGCTCATCCCTGCCCTCGCCATAGATGTCGAGGTTCACAAACTCGTAGTCACTGCTGCCCAGCAACAGGCGGATACGACGCACATAGGGGGATGTGGTAGAGCCAATCAGTTTCATGGAATCTCCTGGTCTGGATGGGGTTACTGGCCGAGCAAAGACTCGGGGGAAGCAAACTCGTAACCGGTGGACTCTGCCACCTCGCGAAAAGTCACCTTCCCCTGGTAGACATTGAGGCCATTACGCAAGTGAGGGTCGTCTTTCATCGCCTGCTCGGCGCCCTTGTTCGCCAGGGCGGCAATGAACGGCAGTGTTACATTATTCAGCGCCAGGGTAGAAGTCCTGGCAACGGCACCCGGCATATTGGCGACGCAGTAGTGCACAACGCCATCGACCACGTAGGTAGGGGCATCATGGGTGGTGGCTTTGGAGGTTTCGGTACAACCACCCTGATCAATGGCCACATCCACGATGACACTCCCCTCCAGCATTCTGCTGACCATATTACGGGTGACCAGCTTGGGCGCGGATGCACCCGGAATCAACACCCCGCCTATTACCAGGTCCGATTCGATTACTGCCTCTTCCAGAGTGGCCGCGGTGGAAAAAAGCGTGCTGATACGGTTACCGTACAGATGGTCGAGATTTCTCAGTACGTCCATGTTCCGGTCCAGAACAGTGACCTGTGCGCCCAACCCGATGGCCATGGCCACGGCATTCTGGCCCACCACACCGCCGCCAATCACCGTTACCCGCGCCGGGCTGACGCCGGGCACACCGCCAAGCAACACGCCACGCCCTCCCAGGGACTTCTCGAGGCAGTGGGCGCCGGCCTGAATCGACATTCGCCCTGCCACCTCCGACATGGGCGCCAGCAACGGCAACCGACCGTGGCTGTCAGTCACGGTTTCGTAGGCAATGCAGGTAGCACCGGATTTTATCAGGTCGTCCGTCTGGGCCTGGTCCGGCGCCAGATGCAGATAGGTGAACAGGATGTGCTCCGGCGTCAACAACGCCCGCTCATTGGCCTGGGGTTCCTTCACCTTGACGATCATCTCTGCGGCGGCAAATATCGCGGCTCCATCGTCAAGAATCTCCGCGCCGGCCTTCCGATAATCCTCATTGCTAAATCCGATGGCCGAGCCGGCGTCTGCCTGGACATAGACGCTGTGCCCATGGCCACAAAGTTCGTGCACGGCTGCGGGGGTCATTCCTACCCGGTACTCATGATTCTTGATTTCCTTCGGTACGCCGATCTTCATTCGTTGCCCCTTGAATCCATCCGGTAAACAATGTGTCATCCGTTAGAGTGTAGTAAAAAGGTGTGACACCGGCAGTAGCAATTGAATGCATCGGTTCAGTGGATCCCGACGTAAAACCCGGGACCCATCAGACAATCGACCCAAATGGAGCAGGAACGAATGAACATTCCCAAACGTGCGCTAACGGCCGCTGCCTTTTCCAGGCCCGCGGCGCTTTCACTGGCCGCAGCCATTACCCTGGCAAGCGCGCAGGTAACAGCAGAAATGCAGACAGAAACCGTGGAATATGAAGTTAACGGCGAGACCTTCACCGGCTACATGGCTTACGACGACGAAGCTGACGGCAAGCGCCCCGGCATTCTTGTCGTTCATGAATGGTGGGGACATAACGAATTTGCCCGTGAGCAGGCGGAAAAGCTTGCAGCGGCAGGTTACACGGCCTTCGCCCTCGACATGTACGGCTCGGGCAAGCTGGCGGAACATCCTGAGGATGCCCAGCAATTCATGAAGGAAGCCACCAAAGACATGGATCAGGTCAAGGCCCGCTTTATGGCGGCCAAGGAGTTGCTGCAGCAGCACGACAGTGTGGATAGCGACAAGATTGCGGCGCAGGGGTACTGTTTCGGCGGTGCCGTGGTGCTGAACATGGCCCGCCTGGGCGTGGATCTGGACGCCGTGGTCAGCTATCACGGCGCACTGGGAAGTCCCATCAAGGCCGAAGCCGGCAAGGTCCAGCCCCGGATTCATGTCTACACCGGCGGCGCAGACCAGATGGTGCCCTCAGACCAGGTCTCTGCCCTGGTGAAAGAAATGCAGGACGCCGAAGCCGATCTGACTCTGGTCAGTTTTCCCGGTGTTCTGCACTCCTTCACCAACCCTGGTGCGGACCAGGTGGCC
>JAWWAM010000423.1:0-3141 GCA_033721715.1 Marinobacter sp. | reverse complement strand
CGATTGGCATTGTCGTTCTCGTCCAGCCAGTGGGCGGCGCGAATCAGAGCCCGCAGCAGTCGAAGATGGGTGTTGGGATTCTGTTCGGCCCAGGCTTCGGTAACACCGAAGACTTTTTCCGGGTTATTGGGCCAGATTTCGTAATCGGTGATTACCGGCACGCCGATGCCTTTGAACACTGCTTGTTGGTTCCAGGGCTCACCCACGCAGTAGCCCTGGATGGTGCCGGCCTCCATGGTGGCCGGCATTTGAGGTGGGGGCGTGACGGACAGGTGCACGTCGGCGTCGATGGTGCCGCTGGTGTCTCCCCGTTGTGGAGCGTAGAGACCGGGGTTCAGGCCCCCAGCCGCCAGCCAGTAGCGCAACTCATAGTTGTGGGTGGATACCGGGAACACCATGCCCATGCGGAAGCGCTCGCCTTCGTCACGGTACTGTTCGATGACGGGTTTCAGGGCAGCGGCGCTTATGGGGTGGGCAGGATTGCCGTCCCCGTTTTTATCGATGTGTGGGGTCATCTGCTCCCAGACATCATTGGATACGGTAATGCCGTTGCCGTTCAGGTCCATACTGAACGCGGTGATGATATCTGCCTGGGTGCCGTAGCCGATGGTGGCGCCAAGGGGCTGGCCAGCCAACATATGAGCGCCGTCAAGGGTGCCGGTGACCACACCGTCCAGAAGTACTTTCCAGTTGGCCTGGGCTTCGAGTTCCACGAACAGACCTTCATCCATAAAAAAACCCTGTTCCCAGGCAATAGCCAGGGGGGCCATATCGGTCAGCTTGATGAATCCAAGCCGCAGGTCCGGCTTTTCCGGCGGGCCAATCTCGGCCTGCGCTGAACCGGTTCCTGCCAGTATCAGTAAGGTGGCTACCAGTGTTTTCAGTTGCATGGTGTTCTCCCGGTTGCTTATTTCAGGCAAAAAAAAGCCTGCCCCCCGTTCCCGGGGCGCAGGCGTCAATGCCTGATATTCTTCAAGTGTTCACTACTGCCGAATTCACGGGCAGTAAATGCAAGATCGTGTGTAGTCTGTTAAGCAGACGGCGTGCCAGTTCTTCAAGATGTTGAAAATAAAGAATTATTTGATAGATCCGATTTCAGTTTCCCGAATCCCGAGCGGTTCTGGTGGCTGTTTTAGTGCGCGGCGCCTCATTGTTGGGCGGGCCGGGATGATCATGGTTCTCTGCCATCCAGTCGTGGAGGTGTTCACCCAGGAGTCTGTCACTGGCAACGTCAACGGGGCCATAACGACCGGAGAGAGTAAACGGATGCTGGTGGCGCCCTTCCATTTTGCTATCGATTACCGGTGTGTCGATGCCCATGGAAGCGGCCGCATCCCGAAACAGGTCAGGCCGCACCACCTGGCGCAACATCGCACCACTGACGGGGCCAAGTTGCCCCCGGAGTGTCAGCCGCGAGGCAAGCCAATGGGCCTGGGACAACCAGGGGAAATTGGCGGAGTGGCGGAAGAAGTGTTGTTCCAGTCGCGGGTGGAAAAGGCTGTAAGGGTGGTTGTCCAGTGCATTGATCTGAGCTCCGAGGTATTCAGGTTTCGCCAGAATCTCCCTCAGCAGAAGGTGATTATGGGAATTGTCCAGCCAGCGACAGGCCGCAAGCAGGGCGCGTAGCAGGTGCCGGTACATTACACTGTGCTGCGCCATCCAGTCCGCACGCATTCCCAGCACTTTTTCCGGGGCGTTCTGCCATATCTGGTGACCGGAATGGAGGATGTGCCCCAGCTTCTCGTACTCCAGCAGGCTGTTCCAGGGCTCGCCAACGCAACAGCCCTCAATGGCATTCGAACGGAAAGCGTCCACCATCTGAACCGGCGATACCGGGATAATCTGGATGTGGCTGTCCATAGCAGCGCCGGCAGAGGCCAGCCAGTCACGAAGCTGGAGGTCGTGGCTGGACCAGGGAGCAACGGAAGCCAGCTGTATTGGCTTGCGCCGCTGTTTTGCCAGACTGATCAGGGCCCGTGCCGTGGCGATGGGGTTGTCCAGATCTGTTGCCGACCGGAGCAGTTCACCGAAGAGCCGGTTACCAAGCGTGATGCCATTGCCGTTGCGGCTCAGCACCATGCCCACCACGACGGGGACCTTTGGCCGGTCAATGGCCAGTGACATACTCAGGGGCATGGGGGCCAGCATGTGGCCACCGTCGATAAGCCCGAACGTGACCTTGTCCCGCAGGGAAGCCCAGGAACCTTCCCGTACCAGTTCTACATCAAGCCCCTCTGCGTCAAAAAGCCCCAGTTCACGGGCGACGATCAGTGGGGCGCTGTCCAGAAGTGGCACAAAGCCCAGCCGAACATGGAATCCTGGACGTTTGTGAAGTGGGGTCGGGTGAACCATTGTTTCTCCCTATGACGGGGCGGTTACGAGGCTTTTCGGATTGGCCCGCCCGATCTCTGGGTACGGCTCTCAATCAGGGTAATCACGCGGTCAGCCATGACGGCCAGGCGTTCGCTGTGCTCCATGGCGGAACTGCGGAGCATGCGATAGGCAGTTTCCTCGTCACACTTCTCATACCGCATGATCAGGCCCTTGGCTTTCTCGATGGTCTTACGGTCTTCCAGGGCGGACCGGGTTTCTTCTAACTCCGTGCGCAGCGCCTGAAAGGATTCGAACTGCGCCACCGCCGAGTCAATAATGGAGCGAACCCGTTCTGGCTGTATACCATCCACTACGTAGGCGCTGACCCCAGCCTTTACGGCGGCGTGAATGGTGGCGCGGTCGCCGGGCTCGTCGGCAAAAAAGACAATGGGCCTGGGGGCATGGGCATTGAGGGTACTCATGTTTTCCAGGGTATCCCGGTCCGGTGAGTCCATATCAATAATCACCATGTCCGGCTGGTCGCGGGCCACGGCTGCCGTCAGGCCGGTGGCATCCGGGCGCTGGCGAATCACTTCATGACCCTCGTGCCGTAGTGTTGCACAAACCTGGCTAGCCCGTTCGGGGTCCTTGTCGATCAGAAGGATACGAAGGGGGTCTGACGAATTCATGATGATTTCCTCAACTGAAGAGTCGTTGACTGCGAATGGCTGATCATTCGGCGAAGTGGTCTTCACCTTGTCCAGAGTTGGAAGCAATAAATCTGCCAGACCCCTCCAAGGCCTCTGTAGCGGGGGTATAAGCCGATGT
>JAWWAM010000422.1:0-3151 GCA_033721715.1 Marinobacter sp. | reverse complement strand
GGACACCGGCCCCGGTATCCCGGATGATCAGCTCGCCCATATCTTTGAAGAATTCCGTCGCTTCCAGCAAGGCCGGGACAAAAAGGGGCTGGGCCTGGGACTGGCCATCGTTGACCGTATCTGCGGCATGCTCAACCACCCGGTAAATGTCCGGTCCGTCCAGGGACTGGGGAGCGTGTTCAGTATTACGGTACCTGTCGCTCCTCCCGAACCCGGCGAGCAGAATGCCGCCCGGCCTGCCCCTGCATCCCGGCGTGTCTCCAGCCTGGGAGGGTTGCACGTGCTGTGTATCGACAACGACCCTGCGATACTTCATGGTATGAGTGCCCTGCTGGACAACTGGCAGTGTGACGTCACTACCGCTGAAAGCCTCGAGGATGCGCGCTACAAGCTGAACGGCACTGAACCGGACATCATCCTGGCGGATTATCAGCTTGATGATAACCGTAATGGTCTCGACGCCATGGACTCATTGAGAGAAGAGGCAACCAATGATATACCTGGCATACTTATTACCGGCTACATGGCTCCTGAAGTAAGGGAAGACGCCATTGCCAGGGGTTATCAGATTCTTTACAAACCTGTTAAACCGGCAGCCCTCCGGGCCGTGGTCAACAAGTTACTCAAACAGAAGCGCCCATGACAGATTCGACAGAGACCGCCATCGGTAATACCTTTGCAAAACTCAGTTATCTGGTTGTCGATGACTTTGAGAATTTTCGCCTTTCCATGAGGCAGATGTTGCGAAGTTGCGGTGCAGACAAAATCGAGCTGCTACCCAATGCCTCCACTGCCATCCAGTACTGCTCCTACAACCATGTGGATGTGGTCCTCTGTGACTACAATCTGGGTGACGGCAAAAACGGCCAGCACATTCTGGAGGAGTTGCGACACAAGAAACTTCTGAAGCGCTCGTCGCTGTTCCTGTTGGTCACTGCTGAGACGTCCAAGGAGATGGTCATGGGCGCAAGGGAATACCAGCCTGACGCTTACCTGACCAAGCCCATCAACCGGGCCATGCTGGAAAAACGCTTGAGCGGGCTGCTGGCGCAGCGGAACGCCTTGCTTCCCATCAATCGGGAGATCGACCGTGAAAATTTCCCGGAAGCCATTTCCCTGTGCTTGCAGACTCTACCTGCAAAACCGCGTTACAAAACCTGGCTGATGAAAACCCTTGCCGACCTTTACTATCGGGTAGGTGACTTCACCCACGCCCTGAAAATTTATGACGATGTGCTGGCACAACGGGACCTTTCATGGGCCAGGCTCGGACGCGGAAAAATTCTGGTGGCCAATCAGAACTACGATGATGCCGTTACGACCTTGAAGGAACTGGTTTCCAAGCACCCTGATTACATGGAAGCCTATGACCTACTAGCTGAAGCACTGGAAAAACAGGGGCGCCCCACACAGGCACAGCAGATTCTGGAGAAGGCCGCCGAGCATTCCCCTAACGCACTGTTGCGGCACAAGCACCTGGCTGAACTGGCGGCTTCCAATCAGGACATATCCACAGCGTCTGACGCGTGGCGCCAAACCGTTACCCTGGGAACTTACTCCATTCACGACAGCTCCGAGCATTACCTGGCGCTGGGGCAGTCATTGTCGGACCTCAGCGAAGGTGACGAGTCCGACGAGGGCTCCGCCCACGCTGACGAAGCGCTCACCATTCTGCGGCGCATGGAGAAACGCTTCGCCGATCAGGAAGATATAAAAGTCCGGAGCCGCATTGTGCAATCTCGGGTTCACGCCGGCCAGGGCCGACTGAACGAAGCCCAAAAGGCCATCGAAAGTGTTGCGGACGAACTGGGCGATCCGGAGCTCATGGATCCGGAAGCCGGCCTCGACTATGCCAAGACATTGTTCAGATTGGGGCGGGATGAAGAAGCGAAAAACCTGCTGACTACCCTGGCCAACCGCTTTCATGACAATCCGGCATTACTGCAGAAGATTGAGAACCTCCTTGATGAGCCCGTTGGATTTCGACAGAAACTGCAGGCCAGGTCCCTGAATCGGGATGGTATCAAGGCGTTTGAGGCTGGAAAGCTTGATGAGGCGGTGGCCACCTTCAGCCAGGCTCTTGAAATAGTCCCCTCACACGCCTCGCTCAACCTAAATCTGGTTCAGGTGCTGATGAAAAAGTACCAGCAAACCCCTGACGATCGCGATCTGTTGAAGCGCTGCGAAAAATACCTCGCCAGGCTCTCGGGTCTGCCGGAGCAGCACCGACAGTATCGTCGCCTGATGTCCTTGCGCAAAAAACTGAAAGGAATGATGTCATGAGCACCAACAACCACGACACCCCTGTCGAATTCCGGGAGGCTCAAAGTATCGATTTCTCTATGGTACTGGCATCAGCTGTTCACGACATGAAGAACTCCCTGGGGATGCTTCTGAACTCTCTGGATGAGTTGCGCCAGGAGCAGGAGCAGTCCATCGGAGAGTCCTCACGCTTCAATACCCTGCAGTACGAAGCTGAGCGGATGCACAATGACCTGGTGCAACTGCTAGGCATCTACCGTCTTGGTGAGAACAACCTGTCGGCGCACATTGAAGAACACTTTGTCCCCGACTTTCTGTCCGAGCATATGGCCCGGCACACCCCCCTTCTCGACGGCCTGGGCATCAAGCTGGCGATAGAAGCTGATGACATTAACGGCTTTTTCGATGAAGACCTGCTGACTGGCGTGCTGAACAACACCATCAATAACGCACTCCGATATACCAAGAGCAAGATTAAACTCACGGCATCCGAGCAGAAAGGCTTTCTGGTGATTGGTGTTGAAGATGATGGGGATGGCTATCCGGAGAGTATGCAACACAGTGGCACCCCCACATTCAAATCCCTCGATTTCAAAAGTGGTAGCACCAGCCTGGGGTTGTTCTTTGCCTCATCTGTTGCGCAGTTGCATAGCGAAGGAGACCGGACCGGGTCTATTCGACTGCATAATGGGGGCAGTCTAGGGGGTGGGGTGTTTGAGATCTGGCTGCCCTGAGTCTTTTCCTTCCTGCAATAAAAAACCCCGGCAGCTGACGCTGTCGGGGTTTTCGGTATTAAGAGCCTGACGATGACCTACTCTCACATGGGCAGAAGCCACACTACCATCGGCGCTGGTCTGTTTCACTGCTGAGTTCGGGATGGGATCAGGTG
>JAWWAM010000421.1:0-3151 GCA_033721715.1 Marinobacter sp. | reverse complement strand
TACGATTCCAGCAATTACCCGGAGAACGAAGTCCGCATCCGGGTTCGTACCCTGAGCCTGGACCGCGCCTGGTTGGGAGTGTGATATGAGACTGCTGTTGATCGCACTGCTGGCCCTGGCGTCCTCGAATGCTTCGGCTTTGCAGGACCCCACTCGTCCGGACGGTTTTGGCGCTTCTCCTCAAGCTCAAGTGCCGCAAAAAGAGTTCATGCTGGCGTCGATATTTATTGGCAATGATCGCAGGGTGGCGGTTATCGATGGCGTGGTCCGCAGGGAGGGGCAGACCTTCGAGGGTGTTCGTGTCCGGCGAATCCACCCGGACCGGGTAGAGCTGGTTGATCAGGGACGAGTGCGCGTTTTACGCCTTGAACCCCTTCCGCAAGTGCGGAGTTCGCAATGACAGAGACACGAGCTGCTATGACACTGAACCGAACGTTTCTGACCCTGTCGCTAACCATATTCCTGGCGGCTTGTAGCAATAATCCGCTGATGCGCACGAGTCAGGCCACCTCGACCGATGCCGCCACCGCAATTGATGACGCGATGGCTGAGGCTGAAGCGGAACAGCGACGAAACGCGAGAGCGGAAGCGATGTCCGACAGGGTGCCCGAGGACGTCAGCGCTGCCCTGATGCCTTCGCTGTCCTCCCCGACGAACGACGAAGACCGCTTTGACGTGAATGCGAGTGGACTGGCTGCCGGGCCTTTCTTCGAGGCATTGGTAGAGGGAAGCCGTTACAACGTGGTGATCCATCCTGATGTTGCAGCAACCATCGATCTGCGCCTCAGGGATGTCACGGTGCCCGAGGTCATGGATATTGCTGGTGATCTGTACGGCCTGGACATCCAGCGCAGTGGCCGCCTTTTCCGGGTCAGGGCCAATAGCGTTCAGACACGTATGTTCCCGATTGATTATCTTCACTTCAAACGCAGTGGCGGTTCCGAAACCCGTGTCAGTTCAGGACAGGTCAGTAGTGCGAGGGATAACTCTACAGGTGCGGGTTCATCTCGGGGCCGTACAGACGACAACACCACCGCGAATCTTGTGGGCACGAGAATTTCCACCGAAACCGAATCGGATTTCTGGCAGGACATTGAGCGTTCCCTGAAGATGATCATCGGAACCGACAACGGTAGCCAGGTGATCATAAACGCCGGTGCGGGCCTGGTAATGGTCCGTTCCGACGGTGAGTCTCTCGGACAGGTGGAAGACTACCTGCGTCGCACCCAACTGATCATGCAGCGGCAGGTGGTACTGGAAGCGAAGATTCTGGAGATTGGCCTGAATGAGGGGTACCAGCAGGGGATCAACTGGGCGGATATCCAGAGCGCCTCCAGTATCACCGCGTCTGACGGACTGCCGGAGGATTTTACCCAACAGGTACTGTCGGGGCAGGCTATCAGTACCTCGGACATTGGAGGGTTATTCTCGGCTAGCGTGCGGGCGGGTGATTTCAGCGGGCTGATCGAACTGCTGGGAGAGCAGGGTAATGTGCAGATCCTGTCGAGCCCGAGAATCTCCACGGTGAACAACCAGAAGGCGGTGATTAAAGTGGGTACGGACGAGTTCTTCGTCACCGACATCGACTTTGATGACAACAACTCAGCGGTTACCGCCACAGACCGGACCTCTACCTCGGTAGAGCTTACGCCCTTTTTCTCCGGTATTTCGCTGGATGTCACCCCGCAGATTGCTGAAGACGGTGCTATCACCCTGCACGTCCACCCCTCTGTCAGCGAAGTGAACGACCAGGAAAAGGTTATTACCGTGGGAGACCGGGATGTGGTCCTGCCCCTTGCCCGCAGTACCGTCCGCGAGACGGACAGCGTAATCCGTGCCGAGAGCGGCCAGATTGTCGTGATCGGCGGTCTGATTCAGAACACCAGTGAAGACAACAATTCTGCCGTGCCTTTCTTCAGCGAAATTCCATTGTTGGGGGAGCTGTTCAAACAACGTCGATTCCAGTCCCGTAAGAGTGAGTTGGTTATCCTGCTGCGGCCTGTGGTTGCCGGGAGCGAGCAGATGAGTGCTGATGTATCGTCCAGCCGCGAGCGGATGCAGGTTCTGCGGGAACTGCTGGAATCGTCCGAGTCTGTGAAACCCCAACCGGAGAAAGCCAGACGCTAGCATGTACGAATCCCATTTCGGACTGCAGGAAGCACCGTTTGCATTGACGCCCAACACCCGATACTTCCTTCGGGCCCGCAGCCATAGTGATGCGCTGGAATTATTGCTGGTAGCGCTGCGTGAACGGGAAGGCTTTATTAAAATTACCGGGGAGGTGGGGACCGGCAAGACCCTGTTATGCCGCCTGCTGCTCAACGAACTGGAGCAGGATGCCCATACCGCCTATATTCCCAACCCGCACCTGACCCCGGATACCCTTTACGAAGCGGTGGCCGAGGAACTTGGTGTGGATGTGGTCCGCTGTGCTAACACTCACCAAATTCTCAAAGCGCTGAATGAACGTTTGATTGCCCTGGCCATGGAACAGCGGCCGGTTGTATTGGTGATCGATGAAGCCCAGGCCATGCCCGAGGACACCATTGAAGCCCTGCGGCTGCTGACCAACCTGGAAACCGAAAGTACCCGCCTGTTGCAAGTGGTGCTGTTCGGCCAGCCGGAACTGGATGTAATCCTGCAACGTGACAGCATGCGCCAGCTACGCCAGCGCATCACTTTCCAGTACCGCCTGGCTCCGCTGGACAAGGTGTCCGTAGCGCAGTACCTGAGACATCGCCTGGCGCAGGCCGGTTACAACGGAGGTGAACTGTTTGCCCCCGCCGCCCTTCGCCTGATCTCCCGTTCCTCGGGTGGCATTCCGCGGCTGGTGAACATTATCGCCCATAAGGCTCTTTTGTCGGCCTGGGGCCATGGGGACCGACAGGTAGGGCGGTCCCACGTCATGCAGGCTATTCGTGATACCGACAGCGCCCGTTTGCCCAACCTGCTGGTGAGGTGGTTATGAGTTTGCTCAATGACGCCCTGAGAGCCGCGGAGCAGCGCCAGAACCGCCCAGCGCCAGCGGGCGCCTATGTGGGTGGACAGCATAAGGCACATAACGGCCGGCCTGTGCTGCTGTGGGTGCTTTTGGTGGTGGCACTGCTCATTGCTATTGCGGGCAGCTACTGGGTGTTTGCCAACAGCTCCC
>JAWWAM010000420.1:0-3154 GCA_033721715.1 Marinobacter sp. | reverse complement strand
GGCAATGCTTTGATGGCTATAGTGCATTTGATTGTTATAGTCAGGTTCCGAAGAGCGAGCCGTAAATCTGGTCAGGAGTTGCAGTGGATAATAAGCCTGCTGTTTTGTTTGATGAGTCTCACTGCGAGCAATGCGCCTGTGGAGAAGGGCTCGATTTCGCATTTACCTTTGCCTTCCAGCCGATCGTTGATATTACCAACGAGACTGTTTATGCGTACGAAGCCCTGGTACGTGGGCCGGAGGGGGAGGGTGCCTACAATGTTCTCTCAAAGGTCAATGAGAAAAACCGTTATTCCTTTGACCAGATTTGCCGGGTAAAGGCCGTAAAGCTGGCGGCGCGTCTGAGTATGGAAACGAGGCTTAGCATCAACTTCATGCCCAACGCGGTCTACAATCCGGAGTATTGCATCAGGACCACACTGGCCGCGGCACAAACCTACAAGTTTGATACCCGTAAAATCATTTTTGAGTTGATCGAGACCGAGGACCTGTCGTCGCTTGATCACCTGGTGAATATCATCAATTCCTACAAGGAGATGGGGTTCCATACTGCCCTGGATGACTTTGGCGCCGGCTATTCGCGCTACAATATCCTGATTGCCAGTCCGCCAAATCTGCTGAAGCTTGATATGGGCCTGGTGCGGAACGTTCATAAAGAGCCAAACAAACAGGCGGTTGTTGCTGGTATCATCACGATGATGAATCAGCTCGGCGGGCAAATCGTAGCTGAAGGTGTCGAGGTTAAAGAGGAGTACTTCTGGTTGCGGTCTCAGGGCATTACCCTGTTTCAGGGGTATCTCTTCGCCAAGCCGGGGTTTGAATGCCTGCCAGAGCCTTACTTTCCCTGTTAGAAAAGCGTTCGAGGATCAACTTTGTTCTATCGCCTGATTACTATCGTTGGCGGGCTCATTTTCGTCATCGTCCTGTTCGCCCTGATCTGGTTCTTCTGCAAGCAGTTCCTGCTTCGCCACGGCGTCAAGGAGCAGGTTTCTGACCATGCCACGGTGCTGGCCACCTGGACGTTTGCGGGCGTGGGGGTGGGCCTCGTCTTCGCCGTTCTGGGGGCTTTCATCCTTGGGCCATGGGCCTTTTATCGCACATTGCGCGGGCATGACCTGCCGGTGTCGGATGCTGCCGCGATCTGGTGGGGTTTCGGTATCGTCGTCGCCTCACTGGGTATCACCGCCGCCGGATTCCTGGGGTTCCTGAAACTGGTGGGCGCCTATTAGCGGCCGGAGTCACGCAATGCTGTTCAGTTGCTCCCGGAACCATACCAGCGCCGGCTCCCGCTCATAGGCTTTGTGCCAGTACAAGTGCACATCAATGGGAGGCAGGTCGGCCGGGGTGGTGTGAATGTCGATATCCGCCCGCTCTGCGATAATCCGTGCGTAATTCTCCGGCATGGTCAGTAGCAGGTCGGTTCCTTCTGCGACGCGACAAGCGGCGTAGTAGTGCTGGCAGCGCAGCCGGATGTTCCGCTGCACCCCGAAACGCGACAGCTCGAAATCCTCTATGCCCGGCCCTTCGGAGCGGGATGACACAAGCACGTGTTTCGCCTCCAGATAGTTGTCCATGGTCAGCCCCCCGGCTAACAACGGGTGCCCCTTTCTTGCCAGCACCACCAGTCGGTCCCGTCGTAACAGGTCATGGCCGGTCTGATTGCTGACTGGCAACAGTACATCCACCGCAAAATCCAGCTTGCCTGCTGCCAACTGGGTTTCCATGTCCCGCCGGGGTACTCTCTGGCTGATGATTTCGAGCTCGGGGTAGCTCTCAAGCCGGCCCATCAGTTTTGGCAAAAAGGTGGATTCCAGAATGTCCCGCAATGCCAGTGAGTAGGTTTTACGCTGGTTGGCGGGGTCGAAGGCGTGGAACTGATTAACCGCGCTCTGAATCTGGGTCAGCCCTGGTCGCATGGATTCCAGAAAGCGACGGGCCAGGGGCGTGGGTACCATCTGGTTACCCTGACGGCTGAACAGGGGGTCATCGAAATGCTCCCGCAGTCGTGACAGGGAATGGCTGACCGCCGGTTGAGTGAGGTGCAAGGCCCTGGCCGCACGGGTAAGGCTGCCTTCCCGGTATATCGTGTCGAATACATGCAGCAGGTTCAGATCCAGCCGGTTGAGTGCCATGGGCGCCTCCTGTTCGCGAATAAGCAACTCTTATGATAAAGGATAAGAATAATTCAGTCGCGTAATAGTTAGGAGAAATCTAGACTGGTGCCATATTGGTTTAACCACGAGGATACGGCGATGGATTTCAATATTTCCGAAAAAGGCCAGGACTATCTCAAGCGCGTCAAAACCTTCATGAAGGAGGAAATCTTCCCTATTGAAGAGGAGTACCACAAGGAACTGATGGCACAGGAAAACCGCTGGGTCGTGCTGCCTGTCATCAAGGAACTGAAGGAAAAAGCCAAGGCCCAGGGTCTGTGGAACATGTTCTTTCCGGACGAAAAGAACGGTTGCGGCCTGCTGAACTCCGACTACGCCCTGATCGCCGAAGAAACCGGCCGCAGCTTTATTGCCCCCGAAATCTTCAACTGCAACGCGCCGGACACCGGCAATATGGAAGTGCTGATCCACTACGGTTCCGACGAGCAGAAAGCCGAGTGGCTACCTCGTTTGCAAAGTGGTGAAGTGCGCTCGGCCTTCTGTATGACTGAGCCTGCCGTTGCGTCCTCCGATGCTACCAACATGGAAGCGACAGCCATTGTTGAGGGTGATGAAGTCGTCCTGAACGGTCGCAAATGGTGGAGCACCGGCGTTGGCCACCCGGACTGCAAGGTGGCCATTTTCATGGGCCTGACCGACCCGGACGCGCACAAGCACCGCCGCCACTCCATGGTGCTGGTACCGCTCGACACCCCGGGTGTCAAAATCGAACGCATGCTGCCCGTCTTTGGTGCCTACGATGAGCCTTATGGCCACGGTGTGGTGTCTTTCGAGAACGTGCGCCTGCCAAAGACTGCCTTCATCGCCGGCCCGGGCCGAGGTTTTGAAATCGCACAAGGCCGTCTTGGGCCTGGCCGCGTACACCATTGCATGCGGGCCATTGGGGCGGCAGAACGCACCCTGGAATTGCTGATCAGGCGCGCCACCAGCCGCGAGGCGTTCGGTCGCCCGATTGCCAAGCTGGGCGGTAACCCGGACAT
>JAWWAM010000419.1:0-3154 GCA_033721715.1 Marinobacter sp. | reverse complement strand
GGCAAGACCGGCCGCCACTTCGCCGGCCGAATGGAATTCGACCGCGATGGCAACCTGTACGTTGCCGTGGGTGACAGAGGCAAAAAGAAACGCGCCCAGGTGACGGATGACGATGCCGGTGGCGTGCATCGCCTGACCATTCATGGAAAGCCGGCTCCCAGTAACCCGTTTACCGACGACGCTGCCGTAAACGACACCTTTTTTACCTATGGCAACCGCAATATCCAGGGCATGACCATTCATCCGGAGACCGGTGAAATCTGGAGCCACGAACACGGCCCCCAGGGTGGGGACGAGATCAACATCATTCGTGCGGGCAACAATTATGGCTGGCCGGAGGTGACCTACGGTATCGCCTATTCCGGAGATATCATTTCTGAGAAGACCACCATGGAAGGGGTCACAGATCCACTCCATTACTGGGATCCGTCAATCGCTCCCTCCGGTATGGCTTTTTACACCGGTGACGAGTTTCCCGAGTGGCAGGGCGATCTGTTCGTGGGCGCGCTGAAGATGCAGAAGCTGGTGCGCCTCAGCATTGAAAACGAGGAAGTCACAGAAGAGGAAGATTTGCTGGAAGATCTGGGGGAACGTATCCGCGATGTGCGCATGGGGCCTGACGGCGCACTCTGGCTGCTGACTGATGACTCCGACGGCAAGGTTTACCGGATAGTGCCTGCCAACTGATCAGGCGCTATCCGTTCGGGTTGCCAGTTGGGCCGTCAGTTTGGATCGTAGGCTCTTTCAGTTTTATCAAATTGGGGAACATCGTCGGTAATAGCGAACCAGTCCGACTTGGAACCAACATAAACGTGTGCGGACGGCCCCTTCCCCAGAGGCTCGTTGATAAGGCCAACCCGCAGGCGCAGGATGCCGGGAATGGCATCGACCCGGCTGTAAAGCTGACTGCCGCAACGGGGGCAAAAGCCCCGATACTTGCCGGGGCGGGATTCGTATTCGCGGATCAGCTCTTCGCCCGCGGTGAAACGGGTACGGATTTTCTGTATCGGTGCGCTGGCTGAAAAAGCGCTGCCGTGGGCACGCCGGCACTGGCTGCAATGGCACAGGGCTATGGGCCCCAGTGGGCCATCGTATTCCAGTTTGATATCGCCACAAAGGCATTGCCCTGTCAGCATGGTTTGACCTCGATGATTCGTAGACTTGCCCTGATTCCGGGCCGGTATGATAACCACCTGCCACTTGAAGAACCAGCGGGCAAGCACCACATACAAGTCAGAGCGTTCGCAAAGGAGGACACTATGGCATTCAGCACACTTCCGAAAATCGGTATGGGCACATTCCGCCTGAAGGGCAACGATGCGAGAGAGGCAGTTAAAAGCGCCCTGTCACTCGGTTACCGGCACATTGATACTGCCCAGATGTATGGAAACGAAACCGAAGTGGGCGATGGCATTACCTCCAGCGGCATCCCGCGCCGCGAAGTTTTCCTGACCACCAAGATCTGGCACGACCAGCTTCGCCACAGCGACCTGATCAACAGTCTGCACGACAGCCTGGCACGGCTCAAGACGGACCACGTCGACCTTACCCTCATTCACTGGCCTTCACCGGACGACGAAGTCCCCATGGAGGAATACCTGGGTGCCTTGCGGGACGCACAACGGGAGGGGCTGACAACACACATCGGCATCTCGAACTTCACCTGTGCCCAGATGGACCAGGCCAAAGAGATCCTGGGGGACACACCCATTTTCACCAATCAGGTTGAGGTGCATCCGTTCCTGGCCAATCGCAAGGTCGTCGAGCACGCCCGTAAACTGGGCATCACCGTGACGGGCTACATGCCTCTGGCGGTAGGCAAAGTGATGGAAGACGAGACGCTGATTCGCATTGGCCACGAACATAATGCATCACCGGCGCAGATCGCCATTGCGTGGGTTGCCTCCAGGGGCGTGGTACCCATTCCGTCTTCAACGCGTCCCCAGCACCAGAAAGCCAACCTGGACGCACTCCACATCACGCTCAGCGCAGAAGAGATTGCCGCGATAGACAAGCTGGACCGTGATGAGCGTATTGCTAATCCTGACTTTTCCCCGGCCTGGGACTGAACCGGAAACCGGCGATCGTCAGCACCAGGGTGGCAGCCGGAAGTACAAACATGAGCCGTGTTCCCAGGGTCCACAGGGTCGCGGCGCTGAACAGCGACCAGAGCAGCGGCAGCAGCAGAAACAGCCAGCGAACCCGTCTGGGCAACAGCAGCAGACAGGGGACGGAGGCGGCGACAGTCACGTCTGGCGTCATTCCGAACAACGCGACGGCATGCCAGTTCCCCGACTGGGCCACTGCCAGCAGGGGTAGCAGGGCCACCAGCACCAGCCAGCCGATGCCGGCCTGCCACCGCCGCGCAGGCCCTGCGGTCGTTTTATCCCACGGCCAGACCAGAGCCGCCACCGTCAGAAGTGCAGCCTGCAGAATGAAAGCCCAACCAAACCAGATGGCCGGGGTGTTGATGGGCCCGTAATACTCCATCAGGAAACCGGCACCGCTGCCCACCCAGGCTGTTGCAAGGAGCAATAGCACGCCACGTTTCGCCAGCGTATCGCCCCGCCCCAGCAACCCGGCCACCACCAACGCCAGCACCACCGCGATACCCTGCCAGGGCCAGAAATCCTGGTTTATACGAACGAAGAGCCGCAGAAACACCTCCGGCCCGAACATCAGGAAATCAGACAGTGAATAACTCAACCAGCCCCCATCGGTCATAACCCCGCCACATAGTCGGCCATTTGCCGGCGTTGCTTTTCGTCCGGAAGTCTCCCGTAAAGGGCGCCCATGTTCTCTTCCATATGCTCCACGCGGGTTGTCGCTGGAATGGCGCAGGTGACCGCCGGATGAGACACGATAAATTTGAGGAAAAACTCGGCCCAGTTGCTACAGCCAGCCTCTTCTGCCCAGTCGGGCAATGGCTCGGACTGGTAACGGCGAAACAGGCTGCCACCCTGGAACGGGCGGTTCACGATGACAGCAATGCCCCGCTCTTTCGCCAGCGGCAGCAACCGTTGTTCCACTTCCCGGTCCAGCACATTATAGGTCAGTTGCACGAAATCCAGAGGCTCCTGCTCCATGATGGTCGCGAGGTCCCGGTGGCGGCGCCCGTGAGAGGTGCTGATACCCAGATAGCGGATATCCCCGT
>JAWWAM010000418.1:0-3180 GCA_033721715.1 Marinobacter sp. | reverse complement strand
TTCCTGATACTCGTTGCTTATACGCTGCACCAGGTCACTGACAGAAACCACATCCGTAATCTGGCTCACCCCCTGGCCTGCGGACCACACGGTTTTCCAGGCTTTGGCCTCATCGTTCACGGGCTTCAGCTTCTCACCATAATCGAGTTTGCCGGGCTCGTTCAGTTTATCCATGGGGTAGCCCGCGGCTTCCAGGCTCTGGCGCATGAAGTTGGCGGGGATGCCTGACACCGCCGGCGTGTGGATGATGTCCCCGGATACCGCCTCCATGATCATGTTCTGGTAGGAGGCTTCCGCCTGGGATTCGGTGGTGTTGATAAAACGTGTGCCCATGTAGCACAGGTCGGCGCCCATAGCTTGTGCGGCGAGGATGTCTTCGCCTTTGGAAAGCGCGCCAGCGAGCAGAATAATGCCGTCGAACACCTCACGGATTTCATGAACCAGCACGAACGGATTGACGGTGCCGGCATGGCCGCCCGCGCCGGCGGAAACGGCGATAATGCCATCCACTCCTGCCTCGGCCGCCTTGCGCGCATGCTTCTGGTTGGTAACGTCGTGGAAAACCATGCCACCGTAGCTGTGTACGGCTTCGGTCACACGGGTTGCCGCGCCAAGGGACGTAATTACAATCGGCACCTGGTGTTTCACGCACAGTTCCAGGTCGGCCTCCCAGCGGGGGTTGGTGCGGTGAACAATCAGGTTGACAGCATAGGGTGCGATTTTTCTGTCCGGATGGGTCTGGCGCAGGTCATCCAGGCCCTCGTTCATCTGAATCACCCATTTCTCGAAATCTTCACTGCTGCGCTGGTTCAGGGCAGGAAAGCTACCAACAATGCCTTGCCGGCAGCAGGCAAGTGCCAGCTCCGGGCCGGAGATCAGGAACATGGGGGCGGCCACCAGGGGGAGGCTCAGCGAGTTCTTCAGTGATTCGGGTAACGCCATGAGAATTCCTTAATTTATGCTGGAACTTATGTACGGTATAAGGGATCTTAGCGTGCTCACTACCGCCTGAAAATGACCAGAAACGAATAAACAACAAGGAGCTCCATTATGGGCGAAGCAAAAAGAAGAAAGGAAACCGGTGCGCCGCCTCCCGTGCGGAAGAAAGGCCGCAAATCTCTGTACCTGGGTGTTGGGGTCATTGTGCTTGCCTTTGTGGCCGTAGGCGTGTTTTTCCTCACAGCCAGCCCGGATCCCTCCTCTGATGCTCTGCCGGTTGCCGCCCCCAATGCCAGCCCTTTCCCGGCCGACCTGGATCGCTTTGGTGTCTCAGTGGGGGATCCCGACGCCCCTGTGGTTGTGCGGGAATTCGCGGATTACCAGTGCCCTGCCTGTGCGCGGTTCTCTGACGCGAGCGAGCAGCTGAAACAGGAGTACGTGGAGACTGGCAAGGTACGTTTCGTCTATTTTGATCTGCCCCTGCAACAACACGACAATGCCGTACCCGCTGCCCACGCCGCACGTTGTGCCGGTGATCAGGGTGCTTATTGGGAAATGCATGACGAATTGTTTGATATGCAAACCGAGTGGAGCGGTTCCGGTAGCCCCGTGGACACCTTCAGCCGATACGCGAACGATCTGGGGCTGGACGAGCGCAGGTTCCGCCGGTGCATGAGTACCGACCTTCATATCGATGACATCGAGCAGAGCCGCCGCGTGGCCATGCAACTGCGGGTGACCAGCACGCCAACCGTGCTTGTCGATAACGTACGCCTGACCCGTCCGGGCTGGGGGCAGTTATCTGCAGTAGTAGAGCGCGAGCTGGCTGACTGATCACCGTAATTCCCCCGTAATACTTTCCCGCATTCGGATTCGTTAGAATGGCGGCTTTATGCCCTTGGGCGATCACCAACCATGCTCCGGATTTACGGTCCGGCCCGCAGGAGAAACCAGACTCATGAGCCAGGATGTTGTTGTCTGCGCGCTATACAAGTTCGCAGTTCTGAATGATTACAAAGCCCTTCGCCAGCCGCTGCTGGGCCTGATGCTTGAGAAAGACGTGCATGGCACTTTGTTGCTTGCCCGTGAAGGCATCAACGGCACCATTGCCGGCAGCCGTGAGGGGGTGGATGCGATCCGACACTGGCTGGGTGCCGATGAGCGATTTGAGGGTATTGATTACAAGGAATCCTTCGTGGATATCCAGCCCTTCAAACGCACCAAGGTGAAGCTGAAGAAAGAGATCGTCACCATGGGTGTGGAGGGTATTGATCCGAAACGTATTGTGGGCACCTACGTGGAGCCGAAAGAGTGGAATGATCTGATCGCCGACCCGGACGTAATGGTTGTGGACACCCGTAACCAGTACGAAGTGGAGATCGGAACTTTCAAGAATGCCAGGAACCCGGCTACGGACACGTTCCGCGAGTTCCCCGAGTACGTAAAGGAGAATCTGGACCCTTCGAAACACAAGAAGGTCGCCATGTTCTGTACCGGGGGCATCCGGTGTGAAAAATCCACGGCATTCCTGAAAGAGCAGGGTTTTGATGAGGTGTATCACCTCAAGGGAGGCATCCTCAGATACCTGGAGGAAGTCCCGGAATCACAGAGCCTGTGGCAGGGTGAGTGTTTTGTGTTTGATGACAGGGTAACCGTGAACCACAAGCTGGAACGGGGAGAGTATGACCAGTGCCATGCCTGTCGCAGGCCGATTACCGCCGAAGACAAACAGCGTCCGGAGTACGAGCAGGGTGTGAGTTGTCACCGGTGTATCGACTCGCTGACAGAAGAACAGAAGGCTCGCTTCGCCGAGCGCGAGCGCCAGATGCGCCTGGCGGAACAGCGGGGCGAAGCGCATGTGGGTGGCGAAGCGGCACGCATCATTGCGGAGAGAAAAGCCCGAAAGAAAGCAGAGCGTGAACAGCAGGCCCGGAAAAGTGCCATGGGTGAGCGTCATGCGAAATCCTGACCGTTAATACAAGGAGATTTCATGCAGTTCAGAACAACCCTTGCGATTATCTTGCTGGCCCTGTCACCCATGGTGTTCGGTCAGGACTCTGATGCCTGGGAAGGTGAAGGCGAAGCCGGTGTGCTGATAACCACCGGCAACACCGAGGAAACGAACATCAACACCCGCCTCGGCCTGGTATACGAAGAGGAAGAGTGGCGCAACAAGGGCGAGTTCCGCTCTACCTTCTCCGAGACAGATGACGAAACCACTGCCGAGAAGTACCGGGGTGA
>JAWWAM010000417.1:0-3181 GCA_033721715.1 Marinobacter sp. | reverse complement strand
GTAAATTCCGCGACGGGCAGGGAAGCTTCGCCGCGGATCTCTCCGTGGCCTCTTGTTGAGCAGGTGATGCCCTGACCCCAGTCCTGGCCACTGTCATTATTGGGATTGAAGAAGTACACCCGCATTTCATTTGTGGGGCTCAGGGCCACACGCTGGATGGTAATGGCATGGCGGCCAACAAAGCGGGCGGCACTGTCGGTGACGGCAATGCCGGCGGGCTGGTGGTGAATGACCGGAAGGTTGCCGTTGTAGTAGGGGTGGTAACTGGCGTAGAAGTGGCGGATAAAGCCATCGTAGTCCTTTATCTCTCCGGTGTGGATGTCTGCTACCACCTTGAAGCCATGGCTCACCCACCAGCCATAGAATTCCGGGTTAATCCAGCGGTGGGCGTCGTCGTCCCTGTCTTCACAGCGGCGCCACATTTCGCCGTAAAGACGATCCAGGTGCGGAATCAGGATTAGCGATACAGGGTCCACATCCACCGGGGTGTCCTTGACCAGGCCCGGTTCCAGGTTCCTGGACGACACTTCCCAACCTTCAAAACGGCCCAGTACCTCGTTATCCCTGGCTGCCCAGGCCAGTACCTGGAGCAGATAGTCCGCCTCGTTGGCCGCCCACATGGACAACCCGATGGCGGACTGGCAACTGGGGTTATTCCCCTGGCCGACGCCCAGCGGCTGTCCAAGCAGATTGAGCACACCGGCCAAAAGGAAGACCCGTGGTGGTACGGCGTCACCAAAGGCAGAGACAAGTACCTGTTCGGTGTCCGTCGACAGCTTGAGCTTGATTTGCCGCCAGAACGCCTGGGCTACCGGAGGTGTGAACACTGACCCGCGTTCCAGCATCATGGCAAGGCCATAGACCGCCTGGCAGGTTTCGGGGTAGATGGCTTCGTCGATGAGGGTATAGACCAGCTGGTTGTAGCAATAAAGATCATCCAGTCCGGTCATGGTGAGCCCCAGTGCTTTGGGAATCAGTTCGTCTTCGTCGCTGGTGCGCAGAAACCGGAGAAATACCGCGTGGTAGGGTGAAGCAAGCCCGGTATCGTGCATGTTGCGGGCAAACTCCGTGGCTTCCGCCGACAGCGCAATATGGTCCATTTTTGTGAGGCGCAGCTGATAGACATCCAGGCCCGGGTCTTCCTTGCTGCCGGGCGTGGGCGCAAACAGAGCGCGGACCAGGCGGGTGGCATCGGCTGTGCCAGTGGTTTGCAGCTCAGGGTCATACAGGCATTTTGCAATCTGGCCGATCATGTCACAGATGCTGTCCACCTGTACCGGCCCCTGCTCAAGAAGCCTCCACACCTCTGCCACCAGACTGTCCAGCAGGCTTTCGTAGCCAAGGTGGGAAATCAGGTACTGGTAAAGGCCCTGCACCACAATACCGAGCTCCTTTGGCCGTTCCCTGTCCGCTTCCGTCAGCGTGCCAGACAGCAGGTCCAGGTTCAGGGCCATGACCTGGGTAAGAAAGTGCCGGGCCTGCTCAGAGGAAATGCCCCGGTGAAAATAATCGCCCCGAACAACCGCCAGCAGGCGGATTTCGCTGATCGCCTCTACCACGGTGGTTACCGCACCTGCCTCACGCAGGGAGTATTTTGCCAGGGCAGGCTGCAGGATGCCGGGTGTGGACCAGTCGCTGGTGCCGAATATGCCCGCCGATTCCAGCGCCCGAACCCGGCGGTAAAGGACATCAAAGCCGCCCGGCATGGTCATCAGCAATCGTGCCCGCTCCAGCAGGCTGAGGCTGGAGGCGTTAGGCGACATGCTTCGGGCGCGGGCGAAATCCGCCAGCGCCATATCAAATTGCATAGAGGCCTGGGCAATATCCAATCGTCAGCTCCTTTTGTGTTGACCTGAACTGATCAGGTTCTATTCAAACGTTCGTGGATGAACAGACTCTGGCTTCAGAAAGTCCTTGTCGCCTGTGTTGGAATGGTCCCCCAGCACTTTGCCATCGGACTCACGGGTCTGCCCGTAAAGTGAGTGCTTGTGGAAGGTAGGCCCGTACTTCTCGAGGGTTTCCTCTATGTCGCCGGTGTAGCGAGGATCCTGAGGGCGCTCCTGGCTGCTCATGTAGTAGGCGATATCCCAGGCTTCCTGGTCCGTCAGGGATAAGGGTTGGCCCAGCGGCATATTATTCTTGATAAAGCCGGCGGCGGTAACCAGCCGCACGATGCCGGCGCCCCAGTTATTGGAGCCGTCGCCCCAGGGCGCAGGAAACACCGTCTGCCCGTCAACACGAAGGCCCTGGCCATCTTCGCCGTGACATACGGAGCAGTTTTCCTCAAACAACTGCTCCCCGTTGGCATAACTCAGTTCTTCCGGGCGCTCTGGTGCCGGGAAACCGCGGCCATAGATCGGCTTGTCGGGATACATCTCCACGCCCTTGGCAAGCCACTGGTGATACGCCGTCATGGCAACCATATTATCGCTGCCGTAGGCGGGTGGTTTGCCGTTCATGGAGTAAGTGAAACAGCCGGCAATACGCTCCTCCAGGTTGTTGACGTGGTCGTTTTTGCCCCGGTAGCCGGGCAAAGTGACCGCTGCCGCCCAGACCGGGGCACTGAAGGGCATTCGGCCTTCACCAAGGTGGCAACTGGAACAGTTCATGTTGTTGAAAACGTTCTCGCCGCGAAGCTGCTGGGTATTGGTGAACAGGTCATAGCCCCGGCGAATCACCCGCTTGAGCTCCGGGTGCATGTCGGATTGCTCAAGATCTTCCAGAGTGGGCGGGATATGGACAAGTTCGTTGTCTTCCGGCGCCGGGAAACCCAGCTCGGTCAGCGCATTGATGTAGTCCTCTGTACGGTCGCTTGCAACAACCACCGTGGAACATAGAAGAGAACCTGACAGCACGGCATAGGCAATCATTGATTTCATGGCTGCGACTCCTCTGCAGTGAGCTCGGGCGGTTGAGTTGCAAGCCAGGCGGCGACGGCATGTATGTCTTCGTCGCTTAGCCGTCTGGCAATGGAACCCATCAGGTCCTGCGGGTCATTCTTGCGGGTTTCTGTCTGCCAGGCCTTGAGTTGCGCCTCGATATACCGGGCGTGTTGCCCGGCAATGCCTGGAAATACCGCACCAGCGCCCTGGTTGTCGGGGCCGTGGCAGCTCTTGCAGGAGACAATATACTCCGACCAGTCACCTCTTTCGGCCAGCATCTGGCCCCGCTGGAGAACCGC
>JAWWAM010000416.1:0-3184 GCA_033721715.1 Marinobacter sp. | reverse complement strand
CAGGATGCCGACTACATGCTGAAAGTTGTGGTACCGGACATGGACCACTACCACCACTTTCTGCTCAATCGCATCACCCGCATTCAGGGCGTCAGCGGCGTGCACTCAAGTTTCGTGCTGAGACGGGTGATTGACAGTACGGCACTGCCACTGGGGTATCTTTCCTGACCTGCTACCGGACCAACTCAGCCAGATAGGCGCGCGCCATATTCTTGAGTTCGCTGACCATCAAGCGGGCCTGTTGCTCCGGCAGTGTAGCCGCAAGACGGAGGACTGTACCGACAGAGCGTGGCAGCATCAGGCACGCCGTCCAGCGCCGGTCGTCCGGAACATGAGGGCACTCCCTCTGGAGGCGGGCATCCATATCGCGGGCATGGCTGTATAGCTCCCGGATATCCAACTCCCTTAATTCCGGCATGGATTCCACGCCACTCCAGATGGCGGAATACGCCGGCTCGGTCCGATAGAATTCGTAAAACTGATCAATCAGCACATCCACCGCCTCCATAAGATCCAGGGTTTCGAGCCGGTGCCTCAAGGCTGACTCCATCCTGCTCACATGGTCTTCTGCAATGGCCTTCACAATGGCGGTCTTGTTGGGGAAGTAACGATAGAGAGAAGCCAGTGACATATCGGACTGACGGGCAATAGCAGACATACTGGTGGCATCAACCCCGACCTCATGAAAGATCGCCGCTGCGTGCCTGAGGATGCTTTCAACCCGCTCCCGGCTTCGCGCCTGCACTGGTTGACGGCGGGGTGTCACATTGGTTGATTCGTCGGTCATATCCCTTCTTCAGTCGCCGTTATAGGGTAAAGCATAGCTGCCAGTAACGTGGGCGACCAGTTGGTGGTCATCCCCTTCGCCGGACAACAGTCGGACTTCACAGAACGCAATCCGCCTTCCCATGCGCAGAACGGTGGCCTCGCCGATCAGATCGGCCGGTGCCGGCTTCTGTAGAAAGTTAATGGACAGGTTGCTGGTAACCGCCATTTCCACCTTGCCGAGAGCGGCCATCACAGCCGCATACATTGACGCATCCGCCAAAGCCATCTGCACCGGGCCAGACAGAGTACCCCCCGGGCGGATCAGCCGCTCCGAGAATACCAGGCGGGTACGGGCATAGCCCTCACTTCCGGCCTCGTCGACGGTAAAACCGATATCCTCTGCCATGGGCACGCCGGCGCGTATGACTGCTTCAACTTCGGCCGCGGTGAGGGTCATTCACTACTCTCCCTATGTCCATCTGTACCTTGTGGTAAACGCTCCGTACAATAGCGGCCATCACGTAATTAATAAAGAACCCCTTTTCAACTGTTTACGGATAACACAATGCGAGCAAGCCGTTACCTGATTGCCACCCAGAAAGAAACGCCTGCAGATGCCGAAATCATAAGCCACCAGATGATGCTCCGGGCGGGGATGATCCGCAAACTGGCCGCTGGCCTATACTCCTGGCTGCCGATGGGGCTCAAGGTGTTACGCAAGGTTGAACGAATCGTGCGGGAGGAAATGGACAAGAGCGGCGCCCAGGAAGTATTGATGCCTGCCGTGCAGCCCGCCGAACTCTGGCAGGAATCCGGCCGCTGGGAGCAGTACGGTGGCGAGTTGCTGCGGATGAATGACCGCCATGGCCGTGAGTTCTGCTTTGGGCCTACCCACGAAGAGGTTATCACCGACCTGATCCGCAATGAACTCAACAGCTACAAGGAACTGCCGGCGAATTTCTATCAGATTCAGACCAAGTTCCGTGATGAGCGTCGGCCCCGTTTTGGCGTGATGCGCGCCCGGGAGTTCATCATGAAAGACGCTTACTCCTTCCATGTTAACGCAGAATCGCTGAACGATACCTATCAGGTGATGCATCGTACCTACTGCGCCATTTTTGATCGCCTGGGACTGGATTACCGCCCGGTGGAAGCAGACTCCGGCGCCATTGGCGGCAGCGCTTCCCATGAGTTCCATGTTCTCGCCTCTTCCGGCGAAGACGCTATCGTTTTCAGCACTGCCAGCGACTACGCTGCCAATATCGAAAAGGCAGAAGCCGTCGCGCCCACCGGCGAGCGGCCGGCCCCTTCGCAGGAAATGAAGGAAGTGGCAACCCCGGAACAACGCACCATTGAAGCCGTTGCCGGTTTCCTGAACGTTGACGCCAGCGCCACGGTCAAAACGTTGATGGTCAGGGCGGAAGAGGACGACGAAGGAAACAGCGGCCTGGTAGCCCTGGTCCTGCGGGGCGATCACACCCTCAACGATATCAAGGCAGAGCAGCTGGACGGAGTTGCCGAACCGCTGACCATGGCGACCGACGAAGAGATCGAGAAGGCCATCGGCTGCAAGGCCGGCTCTATCGGGCCTGTGAACCTTTCCGTACCGGTGATTGTCGACCGCAGTGCAGCGCATCTTGCCGATTTTGTCTGTGGTGCCAACAAAGAGGGCTACCACCTGACCGGCGTAAACTGGGAGCGCGATGTACCCCTGGCACGGGTGGAAGACCTACGCAATGTACTGGAGGGCGACGCCAGCCCCGACGGCAAAGGCACCCTGGAAATCCGCCGCGGCATTGAGGTGGGCCATATTTTCAAGCTGGGCAACAAGTACAGCAAGGCCATGAACGCCACAGTGCTTGATGAAAACGGCAAGAGCGCAATTCTGGAAATGGGATGCTACGGCATTGGTGTTTCGCGGATTGTGGCCGCTTCCATTGAGCAGAACCACGATGATAAAGGCATCATCTGGCCGGAAGCGATAGCCCCGTTCGAAGTGGCCATTGTGACGTTGAACGCCCACAAGTCACCGGCCGTGATGGAGGCGGGTGAAAAGCTTTACGAACAGCTTCGTCAGGCAGGCTTTGATGTTCTGCTGGATGACCGCAACGAGCGGCCCGGTGTGAAGTTTGCGGACATGGAGCTGATCGGCATTCCTCACCGCTTCGTGGTATCTGAGCGGGGCCTGGCTGCGGAAACCCTGGAATACAAGGGCCGCCGCGATGAAGACAAGCAGGATGTGCCGTTGGCGGAAGTGCTCCCCTTCCTGATCAGCGCTTCACCCCGTAACGGTCTCTGAGGGCTCGTTCCAGGGACCCTGTAAAGCGGGAGTGGTTCATCCTGGCTAGCCGCCAACCACTCCCGGCTCCATTTCCAGCGCGATACCAAAGCGCGCATGGACATCACTGCGAATCCT
>JAWWAM010000415.1:0-3188 GCA_033721715.1 Marinobacter sp. | reverse complement strand
GGGGTGACCCGGAAGGTGACGTCCTTTGAGCTGACGTGGTCCTCAATCCGTTTGACCGCGCCCGGTGTTGCCAGGGTGTCGCTGTCGCCGGCGATGGCGAGTAAGTTGGCGTTTACGTTTTCCAGGCGGGCAATGTCTTCGCCGATCTGGATCTGGCCGCGGGAGAGGTCGTTGTCGATCCACAGGCGCACCACCGCGTCCTGAACGATGCCGCCGGGGTAGGCGACCATGCGGTCGAGGAAGGCGGAGGTGGTGGCGTGGCTGGAGACAAATTCGCGGTCGCCCAGGCGGACGATGAGTTCCCAGTAGCCCATCACGCTGCCGATGGGGTTGGTGAGTTTGAAGCCGATGGTGTTGGCCCAGCCGGGGGTGTGGAACCAGTAGGGTTTGACATCGTGCAGGCGGAAGCCGGTGCGTTTGCGGACGAATTCGGCAACGTCGGATACCCGCTGGTACATCAGCCCCATCAGGCCGGAGGCGTGGCTGTCGATGGGGGAACCCAGCACAATGGCGTTGCGGATGTGCTGGTCGCGGCTCAGGGCAGAGTAGAACAGCGTAAACATCCCGCCCAGGCTCCAGCCGTGCAGCGACAACTCCTGCTCCCCACTGTGTTCCCGTACCCGGTTCAGATACGCTGGCAGCAACTCTGCCACGTAGGTGTGAAGGTTGTAGTGACTGTGCTGCCGCGTGGGCACACCCCAGTCGATCAGGTATACCTCAAACCCCTTGGCTCGCAGGAACCGCACCAGGCTGCGCTGGGGAAACAGGTCGTAGATCAGCATGTTCACCGCCAGGGGCGGAACTATCACAATCGGTGTCTTGTGGGGGGTGCGCTCCACATCGATCATCTCGCCGTCCAGCTCGATAAAATCCTCGGCCAGCGGAGGATAATACCGCAGGCTCACCAGCCCATCGGTATGCAAGGTCTCGAACGGCGTCTGCCCGGCCTGGACCAGGCTAGCTGCGCGGAATACCCGATCAAAGGCGTTACCGGCGTAAAGCGCGGTCTGGCGGGTCAGCCCCGAGGCTTTGCTGAGAGCATACTGCAGTGGATCAGGCATCGAAGTGTCCATCGTTGGTACGGGATTCATCCAAAATATCTATGTCGTTTATGGCATTGTGGTGGCCAGAAAGCGTTAACTGAAGAGTTACAGGGGAGGAGTGGACAGGCCTTTGACAGACCCGTGCATTGCCATGGATGTCAATGCCGAGCCCCCATGGATGGGTTCACGGCGTGTCTGACGAAGGCCTGTCCACTCCTCACCATTGCTCTGCAGCCAACAGGCTGGGGTCAAGATTACCGGCCAACCCCGAGTGCGGCTATGGCAAGAACGTCCACCCCCAATGGCAAACCGGTCACTTCAGGCCACTGCCCAAACCTGCCAACCATTGGTATCATTCAGCCATCGTAAAAAACCAACAACAGGACAATCATGCTCAGCTTCCTGCCAGCCCCGGTCATCGGCGTTATCAGCTCCATTCTCCTTGGTCTCAATACCCTGTTCTGGTGCCTGCTTCTCTACATTCCGGCAATTCTCAAACTCATTGTCCCCCATACCGGTTTCCGTGTTCTGTGCACCAAAGTCATTATCTGGATTGCCGAAGCCTGGGTGGCCTGCAACACCGGCTGGATGAAACTCACCCAGGGCACCAGGTGGACCGTCCACGGGGATGAAAAGCTCAAACGGGAAAGCTGGTATCTGGTGCTCAGCAACCACCAGAGCTGGGTCGACATCTTCGCCATGCAGCGGGTTTTCAACCACCGGGCACCGTTTCTCAAGTTCTTCCTCAAACAACAGCTGATCTGGGTGCCGGTGATTGGCCTGGCATGGTGGGGGCTGGATTTCCCGTTCATGAAGCGCTACACCCGCGAATACCTGATCAAGCATCCGGAAAAGCGTGGCGAAGACCTGAAAGCCACCCGCAAGGCCTGCGAAAGGTTTCGCTACACCCCGGTCAGCGTTATGAATTTTGTAGAAGGCACCCGTTTTACCCAGGCCAAACATGACCAGCAGAAATCAAAATACACCCATCTGCTGACCCCCAAGGCTGGCGGTGTGGCGTTTGTGCTGGATGCCATGGGGGATGCGATCGAAACCCTGGTGGATGTGACTATCGCCTACCCGGGGAAGGCGCCCACCTTCTGGGATTTCATGTGCGGAAGGGTCAGCGAGGTGAAAATGGAGATCGACACCGTGGCCATTCCAGAGCACCTCAAAGGGCGGGATTATGCGACGGACGCCGAGCACCGCAAGAATGTGAAGAACTGGCTGGCGGAGCAATGGCAGGCCAAGGATGCACGTCTGGAGAGGATGCTTGAGCAGGGTTAGTTGTTGTCACCCTTTTCATCGTCCTCGACTTCATCGGGGTGCTCTTTTTTATAGCGCTCCCACTCTTCCCAGTCGTGAGGCGTACCGGCATGGGGGCGCTTAAGGTGCCGGGCGTGCTCCATGGCGTTGTGGCGCAGGCTGTGGTCCCGCTCCTCTTCTTCCTCTTCGAAGCCGTACTTCTTCAGGAATTCGGTTGGGCTGATTGGCATCCGGATTCACCTCCGTAACGGTAACGAGTAGATTCCCGTATACATACTACGATGGTGCCCGGAAGCCGGATTTTCAAGCGTCACCTTTACTGTCAGGCTCGCTGCCGTCTGCAGAGCTACCTGCCTGGGTTTCCAACAGATTGAAAAGTATCTGTTTGCGTTCGTCGTCCACGCCCGCAAATGTAACGGTCACCGGCTGTTCCAACTGGAAAGTGCGACCTTTCTTGTTGTGAACCAGGCGGAGGGTGACCGGGTCGAAGCTGAACTTGCCTTCCAGAGTCTTGCAGCTCACGAATCCTTCCAGCCCGTTGGCGTCCAGTCGCACGAAGAAGCCCGAGGGAGTCGTGCGGCTTATAACGCCGGCCATCGGCTCATCGCCCAGAGTGCGGGCGAAGTCACTCTTGAGCCAGCTCTCCAGGCTGTTGGCCGCCTGTCGTGCCCTGAACTGGGTCAGTTGCAGTTCCGCCAGTTGCTCGTCACTCAGATCGCTCAGGGGTTCCTGCCACAGGATCGACTTGATCAGGCGGTGTACGTGGAAGTCGCTGAACTTGCGCAGCGGTGAGGTAAAGGTGGTGTAGGCGGCCAGCCCCATGCCCTGGTGTGGCGCAGGGGTAAACGACAGCTCGGCGCGGGCGAGCTGGCGGGAAAT
>JAWWAM010000414.1:0-3193 GCA_033721715.1 Marinobacter sp. | reverse complement strand
TGGCTTCGGGTTTACCGAAGTAATGGAAAAGATCGGCGTTGACCGTCGCCTTTACACCGCCGGCGAGAACAAGGCATTTCTTGACCCCTTCTCACCGGAGGAGGAGGAAGAGGTCCGGTTCTGGGAGAAGGTGCTGGAAACCACTCACGGCCAGTTCATCGAAAGCGTGCGTAAGGGACGTGGTGATCGCCTGGCCGACGATGAGCGCCTGTTCTCAGGGTTGATCTGGAGTGGTGAGCAGGCACTTGAACTGGGTTTGATTGATGGCCTAGGCAGCTCTTCCCACGTGGCCAGGCAGGTTGTCGGCCAGGAGGACATAGTGGATTACAGCCGCCGCAGGTCGCCGCTCCAGGATATTGTGGACCAATTAGGAGTGTCAGTGGGTAGTGGCATTGCCCGCTACGTGACCGAGTCACGGCTCGAGCTTCGATGACGTCCCCGGGGCTGGAGCAGCGGATTCAGCCCCCATTGCCGCAACATGCCGTTCAGCGCGATCAATGGCAGTCCCACCAGGCTGTTAGGGTCTCTGCCTTCCAGTTGGCTGAACAGTGCAATACCCAGCCCTTCCACCTTGAAGCTGCCTGCACAGTCATAGGGTTGTTCCGTGTGCAGGTAATTCTCGATCTCTTCCGGGCTGAGTGACCGGAAGTGGGCATGGAAGCGCTCACAGTGAGTCTGTAATTCCCCTGAACTGGCGTCCAGCAGCGCCAGGCCTGTCAGGAAGGAAACCCGTCTGCCGCTGCTTCGAAGAAGTTGCTCCGTGGCGCGCTCATGGTTTCCCGGCTTGTTCAGGAGGGTGCCATCCTCCAGGCAGGCAACCTGGTCCGAGCCGATGATCCAGTGGTCTGGCCAGGCAGTTGCAAGTGCTTCGGCCTTGCTCCTTGCCAGCCGTGTAGCCAGATGTTCCGCTGATTCGCGGGCCACGGGCGATTCGTCGATCTCCGGTGACGCCGACTCGAACGGCAGGCCGAGTCTTTTCAGCAGGTCCCGCCGGTAGGGCGATGAGGAGGCGAGCAGCAATGGACGCGGGTTCATGGGCTTCCTTGAGCAAAGGGTGGTGTGTGGCCGGGCAGGCCCGGTAGCGATGTTATTATCGTAGAATACACCTATCCCCACCGGAACCCCTGTCCAAATACGCATGAAGTCTTTGACAGCAGCGCGCCGGGCCCCTAAAATTGCGCGCCTATGTCAAATGCCTCAAGCGCCGAGCTGCCCAAAACTGTCGATCCTTACCGTTTGGCAGAGCAAAACATTGTGTTGGAGGGGGAAATTCCTCTCAAGGCATTGTCGCGCTTTGGTGATTCCGTTTACGGATTTGAGGACGGGGCTGTGTGCCGTGTGCAGCTGTCATTTTCCATGGACAGTGAACGCCGGCGCATGGTGACGGGCGAGCTTGAAGCGCCGGTGATTCTGGAGTGTCAGCGTTGCATGGGGCCCATGCAGAAAACGTTGGTTTCCAGCTTTGTTCTGGGGCTGGTAACCAGTGATGCGCAGGCGCAGCAGTTACCCAAAGAGCTTGAGCCGTTTCTGACGGACGATTTCAGCGCGAATTTATGGTCCATGACCGAAGATGAGCTGCTGCTGGTTCTGCCTCCGTTCCCGCTTCACGAGCGCGATGAGTGTCCCGCCAGGGAGGAGCTGGAAGCCTTTGAGCCGGATGAATCCGGCGACGAGCCGGTAAAAAAGTCTGAAGACAATCCGTTCAGCGTGCTGGCGGATCTTAAAACGAAGAAGCATTAATCAGGCGCCGTTTTTAACGGAAAACCGGCGCGAATTTCACGAACACACGTTTATCAGGTCAGGAGCATAATCATGGCTGTACAGAAAAACCGAAAGACCCGCTCGAAGCGCGGTATGCGTCGTTCACATGACGCCCTGAGCACTGCTGCTCTGTCTACTGATGCCACCACTGGTGCAGTGCATCGTCGTCACCACGTATCTCCAGACGGTTTCTACCGTGGCAAACAGGTAATTGAGGCGAGCGACGAGTAAATCGTCGCAAGCATCCACCCGCCAGTGCCAGATGGAGGAACGGTGAAACCGGTCACCATCGCTATTGACGCCATGAGTGGTGATCGCGGGGCTGCTGTTGTGGTCTCCGCTGCACTGGATGCGGTAAAAGAAAACGAAGCCTTGAGTCTTGTTCTGGTTGGAATCCGGAGCGAGCTCGAGGCTTTGCTGCTTGAAGGGCACTCTCGAATCCGCATTGTCGAGGCTGCCGATGTTGTGCGTATGAACGAGCGGCCCTCCCATGCGCTTCGGCATAAACGCAATTCCTCGATGGCGGTTGCCTTGGGTCTGGTTAGGGACGGCTCTGCCCAGGGTTGTGTCAGTGCCGGCAATACCGGTGCTCTTATGGCGTTCGGGCGATCTGTCATCCGTATGTACCCGGGTATCGAGCGGCCAGCGATTGCCAAGCTGATCCCCTCTCTCCGTGGCCGTTGCCATGTCCTTGACCTGGGTGCCAATGTGGATTCCACGGCGGAGAACCTTTATCAGTATGCCCTGATGGGCTCGCTGATGGCGTCCGCTATCTGTAACCAGCCTGAGCCGCGAGTGGCACTGCTCAATGTCGGCGAAGAAGAGATCAAGGGGAATGAGCAGGTGCGGCTTGCCTCCCATATGCTGGCTCAGTGCGACACCATCAACTACATCGGCTACATCGAGGGCAGCGACCTTTTCAGGGACGTGGCTGATGTGGTGGTTTGCGACGGCTTTGTGGGCAATATTGCCCTCAAAACCGGTGAGGGCGTTGCCGGCCTGCTGATTGAGTTACTGGAGCAGGCGTTCACCAAAACCCTCTACGGCAGGTTTGTTGGCCTGTTGGCGCGGCCCATGATAGGGCGTCTGCTCAGGTTGATGGACCCGTCGCGACACAATGGTGCCAGCCTTCTCGGGCTCCAGGGCGTGGTCATCAAAAGCCATGGCAATGCGAATGAGCGCGCCATGTTGGCGGCGATTCGCCAGGCCGTGCGCGAAGTGGAGCTTGAAGTGCCGAGCCGTATCAATGACCGTCTTGATGACCTGATGTTCTGATAATCCCTCCCGGAATAGACTTCTGAGACTAAAGTCTCTTCCCATTTTTGCCAGATTGGCTGTACCGGCCCCGGGGTTGTACTATTGGCTAATCTCCCGTAACCCTTCATTAACGGTAAGATTCGCGCTATGAAATCAGCTTTTATTTTTCCCGGAC
>JAWWAM010000413.1:0-3195 GCA_033721715.1 Marinobacter sp. | reverse complement strand
GCGTCGGCCTGGCCCGCCAGCGCGTCTACGGCGTTGGTGAGCAGGTTGACGACGATTTGCTCAAGAACCATTGCGTTGGCCCGCACCTGATAGTCGCGCGGCACTGAAAAGCGACATTCAACCTGTTCGCTTTCAAGCCTGGGTGCCAATAACTCCAGAGCATAGTTCACGGGAGCCTTGAGCGAGACAAAGGCGCTGCCCGTATTGCGCTTGCCGGAGAAAATCCGGAGCTGGCGTGAGAGTTTCGAGAGGCGTGCCACCAGGCCTTCGATCTTGAGGAAATTCTCGTTAACTGCTTCGGTCTTGTTGCGGGCCAACAGCATCTGGCTGCTGGCAACAAAATTCGACAACGCGGTGAGCGGCTGGTTGATTTCATGGGCGATGGCCGCCGACATCCGGCCCAGCGCCGCCAGTTTCTGGTTCTGCGCCAACTCGGCCTGCGCTTCTTCCAGATCCCGCGTGCGCTCCTGAACCCTGCGTTCCAGGGCTTTATTGGCTTCCTGCAGCGCCTGCTGGGCCGCCGTCAATTCAGTTACGTCCTGAACCGTGAGGATAAACTCATTGCGCTCCCCCACGCGGATAGGGTTCAGGGTGTACAGCACCGGAAAGCGGTTGCCATCGGAACTGATACCCTCCGCCCGCCAGGATCCGTTCCCGGCTTCTTCGGGGTGCCATGGCTGAATCAGCTCGGAAGGATCACGGAAGGTATCGTTACTGCCCAGCCTGAACAGGTTGCGGGCACGTTCGTTGAGAAACAGGGGCTTGAATTTGTCGTCCAGGTTGAGCAGGCCCACGTCGGTATTCTGGATGATGGCCCGCTGGTGTGACTCGCGTTCGGCAGTCAGGCGGGCCAGCGCATGCTGCGCATGGGTACGGCGGCGGCGTTCACGATAGAACAGGCTGCCGACGGCAAGGCCCGCGTAGAGCAGCACAATCATGCTCTGCTTCCCCTGTACCTGGGTTTTCACCTCAGCCAGTGGCATCCGGTGGTGCATTTGCCATGGATAATCCGGAATGGTCGACCCGAACACCAGCTCCGGCCCGTCGGCCTTCAGGTCCAATGTGGACCAGTCATCCGATTGCCATTCGGTGACCCGTTCCAGGGGTGTGACAGGACCACTGCCGTATTGCCGGGTTTCAGCCAATTCGGACTTTACGTCATCCGAGAGCGGCTGCAGCGTGGCGTAATGCCACTGGGCACTGGAGGCCAGAAAGATGATGCCTCGCCTGTCGGTGACCCACACCGCGTCACCGGATGCTTTCCAGCTCTGTTCCAGCTTTCGCAGGTCAATCTTCACCACGATAACGCCCAGTGTAGTATCCGCCTCGGAATAGACCGGCGCCGACAGAAACAGCCCCGGAATGCCCGATGTGGCCCCGACGGCAAAATAGAAACCGGGGGTGCCACCCAACGCGTCCCGAAAGTACGGGCGGTACCCGTAGTTCATGCCGACAAAACTGTCTTCCGTGCCATAGTTGCTGGAGTAGTGGGTGGTGCCATCCGGGGCCATCAGGAAGATCTCATCTGACCCCGCCTTGCGATTGATCTGTTCCAGCAGTCGGGATGTCGAGACACCGTCAGACGATGCCCCGCCACCCTCAAGGTCACCCAGGCTGTTGACGATGCGGGGGTCGGAGGCCAGAACCCGTGGCAGGTACAGGTGACGGTCAATGGTGGCAAGCAGCGAGGTTTTATAGGCGCCCAGCCGTTGCAGCGAGTCGGCTTTGGCCTGGTTGATTTCATAGCGCATTAGCCATGGATGGGTAAAAACAAGGGCCAGAACCAATAACAAGAAACCGACAGACAACCAGAACGGCAAGGACCGAAAGGAAGGATAACGGCGGCGCAACGGCGGATTACCTGAAGGCATAATATTATTGTTCTTGATGTCGTTGATTGATCAGCCTCTAGAACTTACCACAGCCTGATCAAAGCCAATATGCTCCCAGGGTCACAGATGACCCTGGGGCTGGCATTGCGTTTATCGTCTAATCTGGGCCCGCCACGCACCGGGAGGCGTGATAGCCACGCTGGCCCTGATGACGCTGCGTGAAATTAAGGGCCAGCAGCACCAGCATTGTCACCACACCCCCTACTTCCACGTAAAAGTCGGGGTAGAAAATCGCGACAACCGCACCACTCAATACCACTCGCATCCATGCTTTCATGCTGGTGAAGAGGAAACCTTCAAGCACCGCGGCGAAGGCTGCCAGGGCGAGTATGGCGATGAACCCGTTCCACAGAACCAGGGGCAAAGGGCCGCCTTCGATGATGACGGGATTGAACACCATGAACAGCGGAATGAGATACAGACCCTTAGCAAACTTCCAGGCCTGGACGCTGGTCTCCATGGTTTTACTGCCCGCAATGGCCGCCCCCGCGAACGCGGCCAGCGCCACGGGAGGCGTGACGTTGGAATCCTGCGAGTACCAGAACACCAGCAGGTGTGCCACCAGCAGCGGAATACCGAACTCATTGGTCAATGCCGGCCCCACCAGCACAATCAACACGATGTAGCTGGCGGTTACCGGCAACCCCAGCCCGAGAATCAGGCTGGCAATGACCACCAGTAACAGGGCCAGCAGGATGTTGCCGTCGGCAAACGCGATCATCATTGAGGAGAACTTCAGGCCCAGCCCGGTCAGGCCGACAACCGCCACCACGATGCCGGCAACAGCGCAGGCGATACTGACAGGAACCGCATTGCGCGCGCCCAGCTCCAGCCCCTGCAGGAGTTTTACAACGCCTTCCCGTAACGCATGTTTGAGGGCTGCGCCAAGCTGGTTGTCCGCCTTGCCCTTCCTGTACGCGACGCAAAGGCCGTTCAGCCCGGCAATCCCGATAATCCCGACCACCGCATAGAAGCCGACCCGCATGGGAGAGATGCCAACAACCAGCAGGTATACCAGCAGGATAATCGGCAGCAGGAAGTACCAGCCGGAAGCCATGACATCCCTGACCTGGGGGAGGTCGCTGGCGGGCAGGCCTTTCATGCCCTGCTTCACCGCGCAGATGTGGACGAGCAGGTACACCGTGGCGAAATACAACAGAGCGGGAAACACGCTGACCTTGACGATTTCCAGGTACGGCACCCGGGTGTATTCGGCAATCAGGAAGGCGCCGGCCCCCATCAGCGGAGGCATGATCTGACCACCCGTACTGGCCGCAGCTTCGATGCCACCGGCCTGGGCGGG
>JAWWAM010000412.1:0-3198 GCA_033721715.1 Marinobacter sp. | reverse complement strand
CGTCTTACCATCACCGTGTGGTGACGCGAGGCCCGGTCCTCCATGAACCTGGAAATACTCCGGCCTGCGAAAGACGCCAGCACGATACCGAGAATCAGCAAAAACAGGGTGCTGAGCCATTTGCCCCAGGCAATGGCTCCAAAAAACTGCATCAGACTGCCTTCAAACTGCTCAATCAACAGGGTAACTCCATCTACGGTATGGGTAACGACAAACAGCCGGATCTGTCAGCCAAATATGCGATCGTAAGCTCTTACCAGCCCACCACGGGCCGTCTGCTCCCGTGCTGGAGACACCAGTTCGCAACGCCCGGCGGCAGCGACAGGATTCTGGTCAACTCGCAGGCGTGCCGAATTCATATCCGTTTCACAGATAACGGTCACACCGGGCGTCCACAGATGGCCCTTTTCATTACGGTGTAGCGACAACAACGGCGTCGGCAGGTTAAAACGCTCCAGCAACAGGGGGTCCTGCCGCTCATTAATAATTCGCACCGGTGTAATGGCCCGCCATGGGCGCTTGGGCACTGCGTCCAGTACCAGACGTGCAAAGGTGGCGGCGGAATAACAAAGCTCCCCTTCCATTGTGGTACGGCCTACCCAGGTAAGCGATGGGTCCGCCAGCGGCAACTCCATCAGGTGCGTGCCTTTGCTGCCTGCCTGGATTCGCATCCACAGGAGCGTGCCCACATAGATCGTGCATTCACTGTTGGCAGGAAGGGTCAGTGGCTGATAGGGACGAATGACCGTGGCGAGGCTCGACATGGCGGGCAGATAATGAAGCTGGCAGCCCCGGTCCGGCCTTACGAAGCGCTGAACATCCATGTCAGCATCGGGTAACGTTCCGGTTATGCGCTGCAGCCAGCGTTCCCGGTCGTCATCTTCCGGCATTCGTTGGGAGCGGATCTGCCATTCCTGCTCCAGCAAGGTAACCCACACCCGGGTGTGGCAGAGCTCATGGTACTGTGTCTGTCCGGGGTCGAGCGTGTAATCCACACCCCATTGGCCATCCTGCATCGTTTGCTGCGCTTCCAGACTCGTGGTCATTCCGGCCCTTTATCAGTGAATTCTGCCATTAACTATAATCCAATCAGCACGTTCCGGCGAATATCCATCGTGGCCGCAAACCCTTTACCGAATACAGGAAGCACAATGACTCAGCTCGTCTGGTTCCGGAATGATCTGCGAGTGGCGGATAACGCCGCTCTCACCGCTGCCTGCCAGAAACAGCAACCAGTACGGGCCTGTTTCGTGGTCACCCCGGACCAGTGGCGCGAGCACCACTGGTCGCCAGCACGGGTTCGTTTCGTTCTGGACCATGCCAACGCGTTATCGGAAGAACTGGCAAAGCTGGGTATTCCGCTGTCGTTTATCACCGCGACAACCTTCGCTGACAGCATTGCAAAACTGGAGGATTTTTGCCGGCGCGGGAGTATCCGGCATGTTCACTTCAATGAGGAATACGGAGTTAACGAAAGACGCCGTGATAAAGCCCTGAAACAGACCCTCGACGCGGCCGGAATTACTGTCAATAAGTACCGTGACCAGACAGTTGCGCCCGTCGGTACCATCCTGACCCAGCAGGAACAGCCCTACTCCGTGTTCACGCCGTTTTCCCGCCGCTGGCGTAGCTGGATTGACGTCGCTCAGCCAACCCTGTTTCCCATTCCCGAACCACTCGGAGAAACCGTGGAGGCCGCCGTGTATGACCAGTCGCCTGGAGGCTTCGACCACCCGCCGCCCAGGCTGGTTGAAACCGGTGAAGACGCCGCCCACCGGCAACTGGAAAGATTTCTCGACCAGCGTGCCGGCGACTACAAGAAGCTGAGAGATCTACCCTCAGTTGATGGCACCAGCCTGCTCTCACCCTACCTGGCCAACGGTGTACTGTCTGGCAGGCAATGCCTGATCGCCGCCCGCCAGCACCGGGGCATGGGCGGCAACCAGGAAGGTCTTGCGACCTGGACTAACGAAATCGCATGGCGGGATTTCTATATCAACATTCTTTACCACTACCCCAGGGTGAGCATGCACAGGGCGTTCAAGCCTGAAACCGAAGCACTGGAGTGGAACACCCCCGGCGAAAAGTTCGAAGCCTGGAAAGCCGGTAACACCGGTATCCCGATCGTCGACGCCGCCATGCGCCAGCTGAACCAGACCGGCTGGATGCACAACCGCCTGCGCATGATCACAGCCATGTTCCTGACCAAGAACCTGTTTATCGACTGGCGCCTCGGTGAGGCTTATTTCATGTCGAAACTGGTGGACGGCTTCCTGGCCTCAAACAACGGCGGCTGGCAGTGGAGCGCCTCCACTGGTACCGATTCAGCGCCCTATTTTCGCGTGTTCAATCCTGCCACCCAGAGTGAGCGGTTCGACCCGCAAGGTGAGTTCATCAGAAACTATGTGCCCGAAATTGCCAGGCTGGATAACAAAGGAATTCACCAGCCCTGGATCTCTGGTGTCATTCCCGGAGGGTACCCGAGACCGATTGTTGACCTTAAGGAAAGCAGAAAAGAAGCAATAGCAAGGTTTCAGGCGCTCAAGAACTAGGAGGTAACGGCAGGGCGGGCAGGCCCTTCCAAAACACGCTGTGAATACATCCCTGTACGCTCGGCTCCGCCATCCATGGCTCCGCACGGTTTTGGAAGGGCCTGCCCACCCTGCCTTATGCTGACTCTCTGTGACTACAGACAGGACAACCCGGGTCTCTTGCGAGTTTCATTTCTCGCCATTCCATTTGCCACGCATCAAGAATCAATAACCGGCCTGTAAGGCTTCTGCCAACGCCGGTGATTACTTTGATGGCTTCCATTGCCTGGGAGGCGCCGATCATGCCAACCAATGGACCAATGACGCCGGCCTCGGAACAGGTAAGGTCTTCATTGCCCTGTTCAGGATAAAGGCAGTGGTAACAGGGGCTGGATTCATCACGCACGTCGTAAACCGCCAACTGCCCTTCCCCGCGGATGGCCGCACCAGAAACCAGCGGGACGCGGGCCGCTACGCAGGCGCGATTAAGGGCAAACCGGGTATTGAAGTTGTCGGTGCAGTCAACAACCAGGCAGGCAGAAGCGACCTGACGCTGCAGTTCGTCCCCTTCCAGTCGTTCGGTGAATGCGGTAACTGACACTTCCGGATTAATGCGGCGCACACGATCAGCCAGACGTTCTGCCTTGGGTTCACCAAGATCGGCCTG
>JAWWAM010000411.1:0-3205 GCA_033721715.1 Marinobacter sp. | reverse complement strand
CGGGTGTCGTCTTCAAGTACCTGTCGAATGGCCGACACAGGTGTTTTTACGCTGTGTGAGAGGTTGGCCAGGGCGTCCCGGGACCGGGAAAGCCGCTGGTCCAGGGTGTCCAGCAGCTGGTTCAGTTGGCTGATCAACGGCTGGAACTCTGCAGGGGCGTTGACTTCCAGCCGGTTGGTGGCGCCCGTCTGCAGGGAGGTCAGGCCGTGTTGAATGCGGTTAACGGAACTCAGGGACAGCCGGATTGCCAGCCAGATTGTCAGTATCAGAAGTACCAGCAGGATGGCGGACACAACCGCTGTCCACAGGTGCAGCTCCTGCTGGCTGTGCTGCAGGTGGCTCAGGTCCTCGGCCACTACAATCACCACGGTTTCACCGTTGAGGGTAAACGCTTTGCGGTACGCCAGGAAATCAGCAATGGAGGCATCGGATTCAGGCCTGGTTTTGCGGACCAACCCTGTGGCTTCCTCGCTCAGCAGTGGCTCAAGGACAGTTGACCATTGGGCAGGAGAGCTGTGAACCTGATTGCCTGCGCGCAGGGCAAATGCGTGGTGGAAGACTTCCTCGAAATAGTCCCCTTCGGCAATGTCGCGGATTTCCTCTGGGCCGGATTGCCGCAGCTGGTGCTCCAGAAAGGACACTTCATCCTGCAACCGGTCTTCCACAAACCCCTGAGCCATACGCTCCAGTAACAAGCCATGGACGATCCACGCAGCAACCATCAATGCAATGGCGGCTGGCAGCAGCAGGGTGAGCAGGCTTCTGCGAATGGAGCGCCGGGGATCAATCCGATGCATTGAAAATATATCCCTGGCCGCGACGGGTAGTGATGGCTTCTGCTCCGGTGATTTTTCGCAGCCGGCGAACGTAGGCTTCAATCGTGTTGTCGCTGGGGCTGTCGTTGAGGTTGTAGAGCTGCTCCAGCAACTGCTCTTTGGAAAACAGTTGTCCCGGGCGACTCATCAGGCAACGCAACAGGCGGAACTCGGTGCCCGTCAGCGAGTGTTCCTCGCCATCCGGTGTATGTAGACACTGGCGGTGTTCATCCAGTTCGAAGCCACCGGCTGTCAGCTTTGCCTCTACCCGGCCTTCACTCCGGCGAATCAGGGCATTCAGCCGGGCCAGCAGTTCCTCGGTCTGGAAGGGTTTGGCCAGGTAATCATCGGCCCCCGCCTTGAGTCCATTGACCTTGTCCTGCCAGTCGCCCCGCGCGGTCAGGATCAGCACCGGCATTGCCAGTTTGTCGGCTCGCCAGCTTTTGAGAACATCCAGCCCGTTGCCGTCGGGCAACCCCAGGTCAAGAACCACGGCCCGATAGTCTTCCTGTTTGCCAAGATGTTCGGCCTGTTTTGCGGTACCAGCCTCGTCCACGGTAAAGCCGGCCGCAGACAATTGCCGGTTAAGGCTTTCTGCAATGAGAGTGTCGTCTTCCACCAGAAGCAATCGCATGATGTTTCCTGCAGTTCAAAGTCTTGTGAAGTGTACGGCTGTTCTCTGAATGTAACCTGAAAAAGTATTAACGGGAAAATTCAGCAAGGATTCAGGTTGTTGGGGCAGAGTATGGCTCAAAATCCAACAGCCAGATCAGTTTCGGGAGAAATCGATGAATCAGATCCTCAAAAACGCACTGTTACCTGCCATGGTATTGGCGATCTCTTCAGGCGCCTACGCTGCCGGCGAACACGGCGGGCATCACGGGGGCGAGGCAGTGGGCGAGCCTGGAAAGGCGGAAAATGTATCCCGCACCATTGACGTGACCATGATGGACAACTACTACGAACCTGAGTCCATCGCCGTGGAGCCCGGCGAAACCATTCGCTTCCGCGTGAAAAACGAGGGGGCCCTGGTGCACGAGTTCAACATCGGTACGGCAGACATGCACGAGGCCCATCAGAAAGAAATGCAGATGATGGTGGAGCATGGCGTGCTCAAGGGCGATCGCATCGATCATGAGATGATGGAAATGGATATGGGCAACGGCCATTCCATGAAGCACGACGACCCCAACAGTGTGTTGATGGAGCCGGGGGAGAGCAAAGAGATCATTTGGACCTTTACCAAAGCTGCCGACCTTGAGTTTGCCTGCAACGTACCGGGTCACTACCAGGCGGGCATGTACGGCGATATTGAATTTGAGTGAGCGGGTTTACCCTATGAAGAAGTCCATTCTGATGGTTCTGCTGGCCGGCTTTGCCTTTTCGGCAGCCAATGCCGGTGAATATGACATTTCTGTTGATCGGGTCCAGATCGACACCGGAGATTTCACCAAGGAAGGTATTGGTTATAACGGTGCTTCCCCCGGGCCGATATTACGATTCAAGGAAGGGGAGGAGGTCACGATTAATGTCACCAACAATCTTGACGAGATGACCTCTATCCACTGGCACGGCCTGATTCTGCCTTTTGAGCAGGATGGCGTTCCGGGGATCAGTTTCCCGGGGATCAAGCCGGGGGAAACCTTTACCTATCAGTTTCCGATTGTGCAGGCCGGTACTTACTGGTTCCACAGCCACTCTGGCTTCCAGGAGCCCAACGGTGCTTACGGCGCGATTGTGATCGAGCCCGAGGGTCGTGAACCCTTCCGTTATGATCGGGAATATGTGGTGCAGCTTACCGACAAGCACCCCCATTCCGGCGACCGCATCATGCGTAACCTGAAAATGTCTGCGGATTACTACAACCGGCAGCAGCAAACCGTGGGAGATTTCTTCGCCGAATCTGGGGAAAAAGGCTTCATGGCAACACTGAAGGACCGGATGATGTGGGGCGATATGCGCATGATGAAGGCGGATATCGAAGACGTTCAGGGCTTCACCGGACTGATCAACGGCAAGGGTCCGGAGCAGAACTGGACCGGGTTGTTCGAGCCGGGTGAGCGCATTCGTCTGCGCTTTATCAACTCCTCAGCCATGACCTATTTTGACGTTCGGATTCCCGGGCTGGAAATGACCGTGGTTCAGGCCGACGGTAATAATGTGCAGCCGGTCACTGTGGATGAGTTCCGCATCGGCGTGGCGGAAACCTACGATGTGATTGTGCGCATCAAGGACGAAAAAGCCTACACCATCTTCGCTGAATCCATGGGGCGTTCCGGTTTTGCCCGGGGCACCCTGGCGCCAGAAAAAGGGATGACTGCGGAAGTGCCGGAATTGCGTGAGGCCCCGTTGCTGACCATGGCCGACATGGCCGGGCATATGGACCATGG
>JAWWAM010000410.1:0-3211 GCA_033721715.1 Marinobacter sp. | reverse complement strand
GCAGAACGACTGGGCGTGGATCGGCGGACGATCCGCCGTTACATCACGGTGCTTGAAGAACTGGGCATCCCGGTGATGACAGAGCAGGGGCGTTATGGCGGTTACCGGTTGGTGGCGGGGTTCAAGCTGCCGCCGATGATGTTCACGGAAGAGGAAACCCTGGCGGTCTCACTGGGGCTGCTGGCGGCCCGGCAGCTTGGCCTGGCGGATGCGGCGCCGGCCATCGCCAGTGTGCAGGCGAAGCTGGAACGGGTCATGCCTGCCAATCTGAAAAAACGGGTGCGGGGGGTCAGCGATACTACCCGCGTTATCCTGCCCCGAGGTGAGCCCAGCCTGGACGATCGCGCTCTGCAAACGTTAACGACCGCCACGGAAGCTTCGCGAACCGTGGGGTTTACCTACCACTCGCCCGAGCATGGAGGGATGGCTCGTGAGGTTGATCCCTATGGAATCGTGTTTCGCCAGGGGCGCTGGTACCTCACCGGGTTCTGCCATCTCCGGGGAGCCATGCGCTCGTTCAGGCTGGACCGCATCAGCGGCGTTCACCTGTTGCCAGGCACCTTCTGGCGGCCGCCGGACTTTGATGCGGCGAAATTCCTGAGCGAGAGTTTTCTCTCCTGGGGCCGGACCCATGAAGTGGCGCTGTTGCTGCACACAGACCGTGAATCCGCGGCCACCCTGTTTGATAGGCATTCATCCTGTGCGGAGGAGTGGGAGCAGTGTGACGAAGGGCTGCTACTTAACACCCGCACGGATAGCTTCGAGTGGTTCGCCTGGTGGCTGGCGCAGCTCCCGTTCCGGTTTACCATTCTCAAGCCAGAGGGCCTCAAGGATGCCTTGCGGGAGCACGCTACGCGGTTGCTGAGCTGTTGTGAGTGATCGCCTGTCAGCCCACAAACATCTTCTTTGCCAACGGCAACCCTTTAAAGCCACTGACTGCAACCGTAGCCAGTAATCCACCGATCATTGCCCCTGCAACGCCGCAGGTCATTACATCCTGGCCGGTCAGGTAGAGGCCGGGAATGCGGGTTTTGGGTTTCAGCCAGTCCTGTTCGAAGCGGCTCGGGGTATGGTTCAGGCCGTAGATCTCCCCGTTGCTGTACCGGCAGAAATAGTCAGTGGACAGGGGCGTGGACAGCTCGTAGTAATCCACCTTGCCTTCCAGGTGCGGAAACTTTTCGTACAGCTTGGCCAGCAGTCGCTGGGCATAGGCTTCTTTCTTCGCTTCGTACTCTTCTCCGCGTTTCCCCCAGGTTTCGTTCGCCCAGTCTTCGTACCAGTCGTAGGGCCCGGGGGCGACGATTTCGATGGTGGCTCGGCCGGGGTAACGCTCGGCAAAGCTCGGATCTTTTGCGGACGGGAAGGAAATATACGTCAGCGGAATGTCTGTCTCATCCGGCGCGGCCATAAAGTCGCTCACCTGCTTCTCGTAATCGGCGCCCGGATAGATCCAGTAGTTGGTTTTGGGCAACCCCAGGTTGTCGGCGGTGTCCTGCAGGCCGATATAAAGGCAGTTGCTGGCCATGGAACGTTCCACGGTTTGGAGCTTCTGCTGATAATAGTCGCGATGTGGTGCAGACTCCGGCAGCAGCTTGTCGAAGGTGTTGAACACGCCGGCATTGCTGATCACCAGCGGGGCGCGAACGTCTGCACCGTCTGACATGCGAACACCGACGGCTTTGCCTTTCTCAATCAGGATTTCCTTCACATCGGCATAGGTAAACACCTCGCCCCCGCTGTGCTGGATGACCGGTATGATGGTCCTGGCCATTTCTGACGCACCGCCGATCGGGTAGTAGCCGCCGTAGAGATAGTGGCGGGCAATCAGGGCGTGAATGATAAAGCTGGATTCCGCTGGCGGCAGCCCGTTGTCGCCCCATTGGCCAGTGAGCACGGCAATCAGTTCCTGATTACTGGTCAGGCCCTCCAGTACCTCACGGGTGGGTCGGTTCAGGAATGAAGGCGCGGTGCGGTTAACCAGTTTGCGCAGTGGGCCGGCGGCCAGGTCGGGCAGCACCTTGCCGATCACCAGTCCGGGCATGGCCTTTGCCACCTGCTTCAGGTAATCGAGATAGGTGTCGATGGCTGCTTCCTCACCAGGGAAGGCTTTTTTCAGCTCTGCTTTGAAATTGTCCGGCCCGGCGACCAGGTCCACATGGTGGTCGCCAATGAAGATGCGGTCAAAATGGCTGTCCATGGGCGCCCACTTCAGCTGGCCGTCGGTGATGTGGTCAAAGAGGCGCTTGGTCAGGGTATGGTCTGCGCCGACATCGCCGATGTAGTGCACACCCACATCCCATTCGTAACCATTACGGTCGTAGCTGTGGGTGAAGCCGCCTGCGGTGTAATGTTGCTCGAACACCACCACTTTCTTGCCCAGTTTGCTCATGCAGGCGGCGGTGGTCAGCCCCCCGATGCCGGACCCGATAACAATGGCATCGTAGGGGCCGTTCAGGCGGTTGGCGCGGTAACGATGGCCGATACGGATGGTGCTGGGCTTGGGGCTGCTCATGATGAGGTGTCCTTGTATTGTTGTTCGTTGTTCGCAAGAGAGCCATCCAGCAAAAGGGTAACGACGCCTTCCGCAAGATGGGGTTCAGCTTTGGCACTGGGCAGGTGACCATCAATGGTCAGTTGCGCAAGCCCGTGTACCAGTGACCAGGCGGTAGCGGTCATCAGGGATAAGGGAATGGGCTTTACGTATCCAACCTTTTGAGCCCGGGCGATGGTGTCTTCGAGCACCTGAAACGCGTTTTTGCCAGCCGCCTCCAGGCGGGGATGGACGCCCTTGGGTAACACCCGGCCACCAAACATCAGCCGGTAAAGGTTCGGTTCGTCCTGTGCAAAAGATACGTACACCAGGCCAATATCTACCAACGCCAGCCTCGGGCTGGACTGATCCACCGCCAGCAGGCGCTCCCGCAGGGATTCAAAGCCGGTAACGGCCAGCTCTGCCAGCAGGCTTTCCCGGTCGATAAAGTGCCGGTATAAAGCCGGAGCGCTGACGCCGATCTGTTTGGCCAGAGCGCGCAGGCTGATGGCTGAGTCGCCATGTTCCCGCAGGGTTTCCAGGGCTAACTGATGCGCTTGCTGTGGCAAATCGCCGTGATGGTAGGCAGTTCTAAGGGATGGTTCAGGCATAAGTTATCACCAGTAACATTGTTACTGGTGATAACATCATGGGGCAGGGTCGTTGTCAAATGAAATCTTC
>JAWWAM010000409.1:0-3217 GCA_033721715.1 Marinobacter sp. | reverse complement strand
TTTTTCGGACGCCCCTGCGCATCGGTTTCGCCATTCAGCAACGGGGGGGCCAGGTGAAAGTGGACCTTGAAGTCCCCTTCGAAGGTGTTCTTCACTTCTTTCATGAAGTCGGTTTCCGCAAACAGGCGAGCCACTTCGTACTCGTCCTTGTAGGCCATAAAGCGATAAAGCTGCTGGGCCACGGCCCGAGTCAGGAGCAGGTTGGTCTCTCCCAGCGTTTCCTCGGCCGTCCGGACTTCGGCAACACTTTTCCGATACTGATCGGCCCAGCGCTGGTTCTGATAGTTGACCAGGTGCCCGTGATGGGTCTCGATCAATTCCTCCAGGGTCGGTTCCGGGCTGAGGGGCCCTACCTTCGCGGTACCGGTGTCCAGCAGGTCCGTTATCGCCTGCACATCAACAGCTGCTACCCGGCCCCAGCCAAAGGCTTCCTTGTTGCGGTCGACCGCCACACCATTCAATTCGATGGCTTTTATAAGAGCGGCTTCCGACAGCGGTAGCAGTCCTTTCTGCCAGGCAAAGCCCAGCATCATCACGTTGGAAAATACGGTATCTCCCATCAGCCGGTCGGCGATGCCGTTGGCGTCGAGCTGATTGAAATGGTCCGGGCCCACCGCATCCCGGAGCAGGTCCAGGCGCCTCTCCGCCTTCATGTCGGCGTCGCGGTAGAGCACATAATCGGCGGTGGGCAGCTCCGCTTCGTTTGCGACAATCCGGGTGTGATTCGGTCTGATTACACCAAGGGCTTTCTGCGACGAAGCCACGACCAGATCACAGGCGATAACCGCATCCGCCTGGCCATTGCTGACCCGCACCTGATGCAGTTTGTCGGGGGACGGCGCCATGCGCACGTAGCTCAGCACCGTACCGCCTTTCTGGGCGAAGCCCATAAAATCCAGTACCGAAGCACCACGGGATTCCAGGTGCGCAGCCATCGTAATGAGCTGACCAACGGTAACCACGCCTGTGCCGCCGACGCCGCCTACGAGGAGATCATAGGAACCTGTCATTTCAGGGCATTCCGGAGCCGGCACATCGGCCAGTTTGGACGCCAGCACAGAACCGGTATCCATGCCCCGGGACTTGCGCAGTTGCCCGCCTTCAATCGTGACAAAGCTGGGGCAGAAACCATTGATACACGAATAGTCTTTGTTGCAGGAAGACTGGTCGATCTTGCGTTTACGGCCGAGATCGGTTTTGCGAGGCACAACCGAGAGGCAGTTGGACTGTACCGAGCAATCGCCACAACCTTCGCACACATGATGGTTGATAAAGGCCCTCTTGGCCGGATCCGGGAACTGATTACGCTTGCGCCGCCGGCGCTTTTCAGCCGCACACGTCTGGTCGTAGATCAGCACGGTGCAACCCGGTATGTCGCGAAGTTCGCGCTGAACCGCATCCAGTTCGGAGCGGTCGTGAAAGGTGACGTCCTTCGGGAACTGGTCTTTATGGCCATCGTACTTTTCCGGCTCATCGCTGAGCACAACCACACGGCGAACACCTTCGGACGCCACCTGCTGGGCAATCATCGGGACGGTGATCTGACCATCCACCGGCTGGCCCCCTGTCATCGCCACGGCGTCGTTAAACAGGATTTTGTAGGTGATGTTGATCCCGGCCGCTACGGCCTGGCGGATCGCCATGGAACCTGAATGGAAGTAGGTGCCCTCCCCCAGATTCTGGAATACGTGGGGATTGCCGGTATACCGGCTTTTACCGATCCAGTTGACCCCTTCGCCGCCCATCTGGATCAGCGATTCCGTGTTCCGGCCCATCCATGAGGCCATGAAGTGGCAGCCAATACCGGCCAGGGCTTTACTGCCTTCGGGCACCTTGGTGGAGGTATTGTGAGGGCAACCAGAGCAGAAATACGGCAGTCGCTTCACACCGCCGGGATCCCGGGCCGTAGTCATGGCGGTAATTTCAGCCATGCGCTCGCTGTAATCCACAAAGAAGAAACGGCCGAGGCGCGCAGCCAGATAGCCGGCGACCAGTTTCGGGCTCAGTTCCCCAACATAGGGAATCAGCGGACGGCCCAGCTCGTCCTGTTTGCCGGTAATCAGCACTTCACCGGGGCGATCCGGCTCGGACATATATTCTTTGATCTGGCTTTCGATAATGCCCCGCTTTTCTTCGATCACCAGCACCTCTTCCTTGCCGTGAACGAAATTGAGAATGCCGCGACGCTCCAGGGGCCAGACCATACCGACCTTGTAGATATCCAGCCCCATGTCCCGGGCTTTACTCTCATCAATGCCCAGCAGATCAAGCGCTTCAAGCAGATCCAGATGGCCCTTGCCGGTGGTCACGATGCCGAAACGGGCAGCCGGGCTACTGAACAGGCAGCGGTCAATCGGGTTGGCCCTGGCAAAAGCCTGAACGGCAGCCAGCTTGTGCTCGATGCGGGTTTCCAGTTGGGGGCCGGGCAGGTCCGGCCACCGGTAATGAAGGCCGCTTTCCGGTGCCGTAAAGTCATCCGGTGTAACAAACTCCGGTTCTGGTGGCAGCTCCACCGAAGCCGCGCTTTCGACGGTCTCGGAGATGGCCTTGAAGCCGACCCAGCAACCGCTATAGCGGGACAAAGCGTAGCCCCAGAGGCCGAATTCCAGATACTCGGCAATGTTAGCGGGGTTGATGGTGGGCATGAAGAAGCTCATGAACGCCACATCAGACTGGTGAGGCATGGAGGACGACACGCAACCATGGTCATCTCCCGCAACCACCAGAACACCGCCGTGGGGGGATGAACCATAGGTTGTGCCGTGCTTGAGGGCGTCCCCGGCGCGGTCTACCCCCGGGCCTTTGCCGTACCAGAGGCCGAACACACCATCTACCTGCCGATCGTCGTCGGTTTCAACCTGCTGGGTGCCCAGCATGATGGTGGCCGCAAGATCCTCATTAATGGCCGGCACGAAGTCGATACGGTTCTCATCAAGCAGTGGCTGGGCCTGCCATAGCGCCTGATCATAGGCGCCCAGCGGCGAACCGCGATAACCACTGACCAGGCCCGCCGTATTCAGACCCTGCTTGCGATCCAGGGCTGCCTGCATCAAAGGTACGCGGACCAGAGCCTGGGTTCCGGTCAGGAAAACCCGCCCTGATTTCCGCAGATAACGGTCTTCGAGTTTGTAGTCGTCGAGCTGTGGGGTATCGGCGGACATGGTGCCCTCCTTTTGTCGGTTTATAACCAAAATTCTAGAGGGAAGTCCGCAAAAGG
>JAWWAM010000408.1:0-3226 GCA_033721715.1 Marinobacter sp. | reverse complement strand
GCGTCCGCAAAACTGCCGATCACTGCCACTTCATCGCTGCGGGCCGCGTTGGGCAGCCGACCGTGGCGCAGGTAAACCCGGTTGACGTCCGGTTGCCCCTCAGGTGGCAATGACACCAGGCGGGCGGACGCCGGATCCCTGAAGCCGGGCACTTCCAGCTTGGCGACGCCTTCCACTCTTCCGCTGGAGCGGGTTACGCCGGGAATGTCTACCACCCGCTGGAGCACATGCCGGGGCGCGCGCTTCAAGGTGGCGAACACATCGGCAAACTGGTGTTCCTGGTAGTACTGGGTTCTGGTTGCTGTCAGCGAGGAATAGTTCACCAGTGACAGCAGGCACACGGCAATGCCTCCGGCAATCACCAGGGCAATGGCCAGGGTCTGGCCCCGCATCTGCCACAGTTCTCTGCGAAGTTTGGTGTGTAGGGCACTGGTGCGGAAGAGTGGCATGGTCTTACCAGCTCAGCTTCCGCGGGTCCTGCCGCGTGGAGTTACGGTATTCACCACTGATGGTCCCGTCAGACAGGGTAATAACACGATCGGCCATCTGGGCAATAGCTGCGTTGTGGGTGATGATCACGGTGGTAGTGCCGGTTTCGCGGTTAGCGGTATCCAGCGCGGCCAGGACGAGGGTGCCGGTGGCAGAGTCCAGGGCGCCGGTAGGCTCGTCGCACAGAAGCACTTCCGGGCGCTTGGCAATGGCCCGGGCGATAGCCACCCGTTGTTGCTCCCCTCCTGAGAGCTGCGCGGGGAAGTGGTCCATGCGCTGTTTCAGCCCCACCAGATCCAGCGCTGCTTCCGGGCTCATCGGGTTGCGGGCGATTTCGGTAACGGCAATAACATTTTCCCGTGCGGTCAGGCTGGGGATCAGGTTGTAAAACTGAAAAACGAAACCGACGTAGTCCCGGCGATAACGGGTCAGTTCCCGGTCTTTTGCCTGGCTCAGGTCGATGTTCTGGTATTTCACCTCCCCACTGGTGGGCACGTCCAGCCCGCCAAGAATGTTCAGCAGGGTGGACTTGCCGGAGCCGGAGGCCCCAAGCATCACTACAAGTTCGCCCGAAAAGAGGTCCAGATTGACTCCTCGCAAGGCATGCACCTCCACCTCTCCCTGATGATAGGTCTTGGTCAGCCCGGAGGTGTGGAATACTGGCAGGTCGGAGGTGGGTCTACCCATGTAACAGGCCTTTGCCCTGAAATGGTTCGCGTCTACAGCCATCGATGCAGTCTTCGGCCAATGAAGGTATAGCACAAGTTGTTTCTATAAACTCTTATATACTAGAACAGGCGTAGACCTACCGATATCCGTGTGCGCTGTAAACGAATGGAGTGCGAGAAATTGACTTTGAGCACGCAAGAGATTGAAACCCTTCTGGAAACCATTCCCGATGCGCGGGATGGCCTGACCCGCACCGAGCGGATCATCCTGTATGTATTGCACGAAACCCAGCGCGAGCTTAAGGGGCGGAATGTACCCACCGTGATGCTTTATGGCCGGGTGGTAGAGCACGTTAATATCAGCGAGGCCGAGCTTCACGTTTATCTGGACCGGTTGGGCGTGCGGGGGTAAACATGTGGCGAAAGCAGAGTGTAAATAATAAAGGAGTACTTTGTGGGAGGTGAACTGGTTGTTGTGTCAGTCACCGCGCTGGTGGTTAGTCTGGTAGTCGTCTTTCATTTCGAGGTCATTCAGTTGCTGAACCGTTTTTGCCCTGAACGGCAACCTCAGTCGCGAGGGGAGTTTCGCAACCGGCCAATCATACTTGCAAACATGTTCGTGCTGCTTATTGCCCACGTGGTCGAGATCTGGTTATTTGGGGTAGCTTTCTGGTATCTGCTGGATCAGGATGGCCTGGGCGCCATTAATGGCTATGCCCATCTCAGCCTGTTGGACAGCGTTTATTTTTCCGCAGCAACTTACACCACGGTGGGGTGGGGAGATCTGGCGGCAACGGGGCATGTCCGGTTTCTGGCCGGTACAGAGGCGCTGGTGGGTTTCATGATGATTACCTGGTCCGCATCCTTCAGCTACCTGATAATGGGCCGCACCTGGGGTAAAAATGGCAGGTGAACAGGATGGCCAGCGGCTAGCCGGATGCCTTCACCACAGTGAAAGTGACAGGATCCAGCCTGTAGAACCCTCGAAGTGCCTCGAATACCTCTGGCTGTTCTTCTTTGAGGTGGCCGGGCTGTTGAAAAAAGGCTTCTGTCAGCACGGCAAAAAACTCGGCCGGCTCCGTGGCGCCATAGGGGTCGAGCCAGGGCTTCCTGTGGTGGCGGAGTGATTGCCGCAGATGTTCGTAGGCACGGGTCATGGTTTCCTGCCAGTGCTGCGCCTGTTCACCACTGAGGGGCGGGGCGCCGTCGGCAGTACCGTCCAGATAATCAAGCTGGTGGGCAAACTCGTGGAGGATCACGTTGTGATGCCCTGACGGATTGACCGCGCCTTCTTCGCATTCTGCCCAGGCCAGCACCACCTGGCCCCGGCTGGACGCTTCGCCGGCGCGGATCTGGTTACTCTCGCTCACTATGATTCCATCGCTTTCAACTTCCCTGACATGATAAGCATCTGGATAGACCAGAATGCTGCTTACCTCGTCGAAATCGGAAAAGTTACGGGCAACGATCAACAGGCAGGCATGCCCGGCAATGGTGAGGCGTACGGTCTCGTTTACTTCAAATCCATCGCAGCCATAGAAGGATTTTTCGGCCAGAAACAACTGCACATGCTGCTCCAGCCTGTTCCTCAGTTCCCGGGGCAGCTTTTTGTAAACCGGCACCTGGGCCCTCAGTGTTTTTTGCCACTGCTCAGGGAAGGGCTGCTGGAGCTGCCTTTCACGCCGCCAGGTGCGATAGAAGAACAGGTAGAAAACGGAGGCGCCAATAAGGGCCAAAGCGCAGAAGGTGTAGATCAGCAATGGCGTGGCTCCGGGGCCTGTTAATGGCCTGACAGTGTAATTGGAATCTGTCACCACTACCAAGCCTGTCCTTCCCGTTTTCTCCAGAGGGCAATTTCACGCTCAAGCATCGGCATTCCTTGCAGCAGCATGGTTTGAAAGGATGCCGGCCGGGGATGCTATGCTCTGACTGAACTAAAATCGGTTACTGAGCACAATACTGTCGAGGGCTAACATGGAAACTGAAATCGCTCCGTTGGACATGCTACTTCGTCTCTCTGTTGCCGCTGGCCTGGCACTGTTTCTGGGCCTTGAGCGGGAGCTGCGAGG
>JAWWAM010000407.1:0-3230 GCA_033721715.1 Marinobacter sp. | reverse complement strand
TCAGCTACGCCGTGTTCAGCAGCGGTCCGTGGGCCGAGATCGCGGCCTACCGGGACTTCATGGGATGGACAACGCCGTGGTACTCAACTTCCGATTCGTCGGACTTGCTGGCTACCCGGGACGGTGGCGACTTGCGCTGTTACCTGCGGGACGGCGATCAGGTGTACCAAACCTATGAAACGACGCAGCGTGGAATCGAAGCGATGATGCCCACGCTGCAATTGCTCGATCTCACGCCTTACGGCCGGCAGGAGACGTGGGAGGAATCGCCCGACGGCTGGCCGCAGCAGGACCAGGCCGGCTCATGGTGGCGGCGCGACGGCCGGCCAGTGGCTCAGTGGACACGTACCGATGAGGCGGTCGAATCAGGTACCAGTTGCTGCTCTCAAAACGGGGAAACTGACGCCTGACCCATAGGAGCCTTCCCGGAATCAACAGGCAATAGTGACCTATTAGTCACGCCAGCGGCAGACATCTCGTGATAGAGCTTTACTGGCTCCCATGTGCGCTACACTCCAGTCAGCAGTTCACCCTTCTAATACCATTACGGGAGGACGACTATGCCGGACTACGAACTCTATTATTGGGACCTGCCCTTTCGCGGCAATTTTATCCAGCTTTTGCTGGAGGAAGTTCGGGCGGATTATCGGAAGCTGGATGCCAGCGAGGTCTATCCTGACAGCAACCTGAGCCTCCATTACCCCGGGATGGCACCTCCGTATCTTTACGACTGCAGGGCCCAGCTCTGGTTCGCCCAGATGCCGGCCATTCTCATGCATCTGGCGAAGGCATACCATTTTCTTCCCGACGAAGCTGAGCAACAGACGTTGGCCCTGAAGGTAATTCTGGACTGCAATGATGTTCTCATGGAAATCACTAACCACAATGGCATGGTGATGTGGGAGGAGGACACATGGAAGGAGTTCCGGGCCCATCGTCTGGCCGATTGGATGACCATCTTTGAAAAAACAGGTCAGGCGCATTCCCTCAAGCCGGACACGGGCTATCTGCTGGGCACCAGGCTCACGGTGGCCGATATTGCGACTGCTGCACTGTTTGGTTCCCTGGTCTACAGCTTTCCGGAACTCGCCAGGGATTTGGAACACCACGCCCCCAGGGTGGCGAACCTCTGCCAACGTATGGAAAGCCGCCCCTCTATAAGTGCTTTTCTGGACAATCAGCGGCGGGAATTGGGTAACGCCTACTGTGGTGGTCAGATTGAGCAATCTTTGCGGGACGTCATACGGTAGGCACAACAGGGATCGGTAACGGTTTGGGTGCTTTTTCCTGGTGACAGAAATCTTGTGCTGGAGTTGTAACCCTTTGCCCGGACGGCATCAACCGCGACACCAGTACCGACGCCAATTCAGGTAATCTTCAGTAATCCAAAGGAGGCCAACGAGAACTCAATGCACCTACCATTCTGGCTAGCCACCGCCCTGCTCTTCCCGGTGCTGCTTTACCAGGGCAAACGCGCCCGGAAGACGACGCCCAGACTGCCGGAAGCCCATGGCTCTTCCTGTGGTCATTATGGCGATGGTCAGCCGGATTTGCGTCTTCTGGTGATCGGGGAATCCACGGCAGCCAGCGTCGGCGTGACCACTCATGACCAGGGCCTTGCCAGCCAGCTGGCGCGGCAACTGAATCGCGTATACGAGCAATTGGCCAGGGAAGCGCCCGACGATTTCCAATACCGAAGTTACTCGGCGATCACCGACATTTCTTTACTGGCCAGCGATGGCTATCATCCCAATGAAAGAGGCTATAAGGCCATTGCGGATGGCTTAACGCTTTGAAAATCTTACTACCTGGGAACGCCGGGACAGGTAAAGACTGCCTGGAATGGGGCGATCAGTACGCTGGGCTGCGGTAGCGGTTTGGGTGCTTTTTCCTGGTGACAGAAATCTTGTGCTGGAGTTGTAATCACTATGATGGAATCCAAACAGGTTACCGGCCTTTCGCCAGACCGCCTTTCTCACATTGAAGACCATCTTGACCGTCGCTATATCCAGCCGGGGAAATTGCCCGGCGCGCTGACACTGGTGGCCCGGCGTGGGGAAATTGCCTATCTGAAAGCTCAGGGGCTGATGGATGTGGAGCGTAACAAGCCGGTCTGCCGGGATACGGTTTTCCGCATTTATTCCATGACCAAGCCGATCACGTCTATCGCCATGATGCAGCTCTATGAGCAGGGGCGGTTTTTGCTGGATGATCCGGTACACAAGTATATTCCGGCCTGGAAGAACCTGCGGGTTTACAACAGCGGTGTCTATCCCAACTTCCTGACCACACCTGCCACCAGCACCATGACCATTCGCGACCTGCTTACCCATATGTCAGGTCTGACCTACGGGTTCATGAACCGCACCAACGTGGACGCCGCCTACCGGGAGCTGAAGCTGGATGGCAGCCGGAATATGACACTGGAAGCATTGGTCGGTCAGCTGGCAGAATTGCCGCTGGAGTTCTCACCGGGGACAGCCTGGAACTATTCGGTCAGCACGGATGTGCTGGGGTATCTGGTGCAGTTGCTGGCTGATATGCCATTTGATGAGTATCTGCGCGAGCATATCTTTGAGCCGTTGGCCATGCCGGACACCGGCTTCCATGTTCGGGACGATCAGCTTGACCGGTTCGCCGCCTGCTATCAGTACGATCCTGTCGATCAGTTCAAGCTGCTGGACGATCCGCAGACGTCCCCTTTCCGGGACAAAAGGAGGCTTTTATCGGGCGGTGGCGGGCTGGTTTCCACCATTGACGATTATTTCCATTTTGCCCAGGCACTCTGTCAGGGCGGCGAGTTTGGCGGGCGGCGGATTATTGGCCGCAAGACCCTGGAATTCATGCGTCGCAATCACCTGCCCGGCAATCAGGACCTGCCAGGCCTCTCTGTTGGTGCGTTCAGCGAGACACCTTATGCCGGGAGTGGCTTCGGCCTGGGCTTTTCGGTAAAGACTGATGTCGCCAAATCCCAGACCAACGGTTCGGTCGGCGAGTATGGTTGGGGTGGCCTGGCGAGCACCAACTTTTTTATCGATCCTGTGGAGGAGCTGGTGGTGATCTTCATGACGCAACTGATCCCCTCTTCTACCTACCCGATCCGTCAGGAATTGCGGGCTATTGTTAATGGGGCGTTGGTTTAGAGGGAATTTGATATGTTCAAGAATGGAGTGGCCGTCGTTGCTTTGACTCTGTCCTTTGGAGTTCAGGCTGGTAATCACGTCGAACTC
>JAWWAM010000406.1:0-3257 GCA_033721715.1 Marinobacter sp. | reverse complement strand
CCGCCAGAAGGTGAATTTGTCGCAACTTGTCGCAGGGGCCGGAATTGGGATGTTTTTTGACAATATCGTGCCCAGACGGAATCTCGACTCCCCTATAATCGGGGCAGACGATATACCGACGGAGTAACGAGTGAGCGCTTCTCCCACGATTCTGGTGGTCGATGACCATCGAGACATTCGCGACCTGGTTGGTCGCTATCTGCAGGAGCACGGGCTTCGGGTGCTGCTGGCAGATGGCGGTGACACCATGAAGCGCCAGCTGAGAGCTCACTCGGTGGACCTGGTGGTACTGGACATCATGATGCCGGGCGACGATGGCCTGACTCTGTGCCGTTACCTGCGTGAACACACCGAGTTGCCCGTTATTCTGCTGACCGCCATGAGCGAGGAGACCGATCGCATCGTAGGCCTGGAGATGGGCGCCGATGACTACCTGACCAAACCCTTTAATCCGCGGGAATTACTGGCCCGCATCAAGGCGGTTCTGCGCCGCACGATAGCGTTGCCGCCCCAGCGCAGTCCGATGGCCGGGCAGTGTCTGGCATTTGAAGGCTGGAACCTGGACGTGGACCGTCATCAGCTGGTTGATCCGGAAGGCGTTGAGGTCTCCCTGAGTACCGCCGAGTTCAAGTTGCTACTCGCCTTCCTGGAGCACGCCGGCCGAGTGTTGTCCCGGGACCAGCTGATGGATCTGACCCTCGGCAGAGAGGCAGATGCCTTCGACCGCAGCATTGACAACCATGTCAGCCGGCTACGCCGCAAAATCGATCCGGACCCCCGCAACCCCCGGCTGATCAAGACCATCTGGGGGGGAGGTTACCAATGGATCGCCAGTGTTGAAGGAGCAGGGCCATGAGGTTATGGCCCAGGCGTGCAGGGGGCCAGCTGGCGGTCTTGCTGATCTTTGTGCTGGGGGTGGCGCAGATCATCACGATTGTGATTCTGGCGGGAGAACGCCAGGGCGCCCTGCGCAGCGCCGGCGTTGAGCACGTGTTGCAGCGAATCACCGACGCCTACACTCTCCTCGATGACACCAGCCTGGAAAGGCAGGAACGCACGTTGCGGGCGCTTTCCAGTCCGTCACTGAAGCTTTCCGTCGACCCGTCTCCCTATCTGAGTGGCGACGACGCCCCGGGGATAACACAGCGGCTGATTTCAGAACTACGGTTGCGTCCAGAGCAGGTGCGAACGGTAATGGAGTCTGATGACGAGGACTGTTTTCCAGAGCGGGAATCGGATCATGATAAACATGACGACCGTGAGGAACATGAGGATGACGAGCGTCACGAGGACGAGGAACATCGGGACGATGATGAGCATCGAGAGGGAAGGCGAGAGTGTTCTCCCAGTCTGGGTGTTTCCCTGGAATTGTCCTCTGGGCAATGGTTCAACGCCCGAGCCAGGCCGCCCGCTCCCTCCTGGCTCTGGCTGAAGGCAACGCTTACCAGTGTAGGCATCACCGCCGTGCTGCTGACCCTTACACTGTTGCTTGCTATCCGTCGCATCCTGGGCCCCCTAAACCAACTGAGTCTTGCTGCCTACGCCTTTGGCCGTGGTGAGAAGGTCAATATACCGGAGCGTGGCCCCGAAGATATCCGGGAGGTAACCCGCGCCTTCAACCAGATGCAGCATCAGGTCAGCCGTGCGCAGGAGGACAGGGAGCGCCTGCTGGCCGCCCTAGCCCATGATCTGAGAACACCAATCACGTCAATGCGGCTGCGGCTGGAAATGTTACCTGCCGGTGAAGACAGGGACCGCCTGCTCGATTCCCTGCAGGAAATGCAGCATCTGGCCGAAGCCACCCTCGACTTTATTCGTGGCAGCACCACCGAGCAACACCGTCGTTACGATCTGGCCACCCTGCTGGACAGCCTCTGCAGTGATCTGCGGGAAACGGGCCTGGCCGTGGAGTTTGAAGACAGCCCCCGCTGCGTCCTCCAGGGCCAGCCGGAAGCGCTCAAGCGCGCCCTGCGTAACCTGATCGAGAATGCAGTGAACTATGGTGAGCGGGCCGAGGTGTCGCTGAAGACGTCTGAGAAAGAGGCCGTTATCACCATCACCGATCAGGGGCCCGGCATTCCGGAAGCCGAACGCGACCGGGTATTCCAGCCCTTCTATCGACTGGAACAGTCCCGCAGTCGGGAAACCGGCGGCGCAGGCCTTGGGCTGGCCATTGCCCGAACCCTGATTCGGGGAATGGGTGGAGAGATCCACCTTGCTTCCGGCCCGGGTGGCCAGGGCCTGCGGGTTTCGGTGACGCTGCCGGTTTAATCCTGCCAGCTTAATCCTGCCAACTTCCGGGTGCGGGAGTGGTAAACCGCTTTATGGTTTCCGGAGGCGCGCAACTGGGCTTCATTTGTTCATCACTCAGCAAAATATGCCTATCCCGGTGAGCAATCCCCAGGTAAACGGCGCCTTGCTTGGTGAAACACGGTAAGTCCTTGTCATCGGCGACAATGAGATAGCTCTCAGGTGTTTCGTTCATCCACAGCCACGCATTGCGATTTTCCTGCTCAAAACTGCTGAAATAGCTGAAATGAGTGAAATCGAGCCTGGAGAACAGAATGAACTGCTCCCGGAAATCAATCATCCCGAGTTGCGAATTAGTGGGAAGCCTCTGTTCAGCCGCTGCGAGGATATTGCGGGGGGTACGAAGGGGCTCCAGAATCCGATAACCCCAGGTGGTGTAAAGCAGCCAATTGATCATAAGGGCAATGAAAAGGCGCCCCATCGCATCAGAGCGCCAGAACACGGCAAGGCTGATCAGCCATGCCAGGCCCAGGCTGAACACCAGTGTTCCGGCTTCGTGCAGCCGAGCCGGGTCCCTGGTGTAGTCACTCACTTTATCCACCAGCCAGGGCGCATCGTTCCAGGCCATGGCTCCCACGATTATCAGGGCCGTGGCCAGCAGAAAATGCAGCCCTGTCAGAACCGCAGGGAACCAACGGGCCGGTGGCCGGGATTCGAGAACCGGTGCCAGGCACAGGGCGAACATGGGGAGTGCCGGCAGAACATATACGCCACGCTTGCCAGGGCTGATGCTGAAAAACACCACAACCAGGGCTATCCAGACCAATAGAACCGCAAGGAGCGGACGCTGACGGACCGCATCTGCCATCGGCCGCGCCAGTGCCAGCAATAATAATGGCAGCGGGAACCAGAGTGCGGGAATGACACTGGTCAGGTAATAATGCCAGGGCTGGATGTGGCCCCAGGAATCGGCATAGCGCTCGCCGGTCTGTTTAAACAGAATATTG
>JAWWAM010000405.1:0-3259 GCA_033721715.1 Marinobacter sp. | reverse complement strand
TTTCTTGATATCAGTGAGGCCAAAAGGCTTTCCCGTGAAGGATATGACAGCCGGCTTTACCTGCTGGCCGCCAATGAGAACGCAGGGTTGCCACAAGGCTATGCCCTGCGGGAGTTTTCACTGGGCCCGTCCACGGGCGAACTGGCAGACAGCTTTCTGCTCAATCTGGATGCACTGAGCCTACTGGTGTTGCTTATCACGGGCCTGCTGGTGCGCAGTGTGCATCGTCTGGGCATAGCCCAGCGCCAGGCCAGCTTTGACCTGTTGTACCGGTTCGGGGTCCCGCGCGGGCAGGTAAGGCGTTTGCTGGCGCTGGAGTTGGTAGTACTGACCAGCGTTTGCGTTCTGCCCGGGCTCTGGCTGGGAACGCAACTGGCCGGGGTGCTGGGCAGCGGTTTAGGGCAGGCTCTCGACAGCCTGTTTGATGTAACGCTCTATGCCGGTTCTGCAGAAGCTTTGCCGTGGCAAGCCGCCGGGGTAATGGTGTTGCTGGTGCTGGCAGTTTGCCTGGTGGACTGGCTGGTGCCGCAGCGCTGGCAGGGTGCTGTGAGCTCAAGCCGCGCCCGCCTGGCTGCTGTGCTGGTTCTGCTGGCCGGGCTGGTGGTTGTTGCGTTGGCCCCGGATCTGGCCCGGGTTTTTGCGGGCACAGCGCTGGTGTTTGTCGGTGCCGGCTGGCTTACTCCCGGCGCGCTGGCTTTTTTGGCGCAAAGGCTCTCCGATCGGGCCAGCCTGAATGGCGCGGGCCCGCTCACACGCTGGCGGCATCGGGAACTGGCGGTGATGTTCCGGCAGCTGGCGCTGCCGGTGGTGGCGCTGCAGTTCGCCATGGCAACCGTGCTGGCGGTACAGGCACTGGTGACAACCTTCGAGAGCACGTTCGACGACTGGCTGGCCCAGCGCCTGGAGGCAGAATTCTATCTGGAAGTGCCGCCCGGGGCGGATGCCAGTCTTGCAGCCGACCGGTTGCGGCGTCTTGAAGGCATCGGGCCCTGGCATCGGGTGAGCCGCGGCGAGGCTGGCATCGTTAGTGAAAGTGGAGGCGGCGAAGATAAAACACTCCCCGTTGATCTGTTTGCACTGGCGCCAATCAGCGACCTTGTCGCGGACTGGACGCTGCTGGCGAGCGTTGATCAACCCTGGCAGAAGCTTGAGCAGGGGGGCGTGATGGTCAACGAGCAACTGGCCCGTCGCCGTCAGCTTGAGCCAGGTGATGCCCTGGAAGTCCTGGTGAGGGACACTGTGAGCAGCGTCGATGTCGTGGCCATTTACGCGGACTATGGCCGTCCCGCGGGGGAAATATTAATGGCCGGGTCCGCACTGCCGGAGGGGTTTGTCGCCCGTTTCGAGAGTTTCTCGGTAAATCGCGGCGAACTGGCGATGGGGGATATCCGTGAGCAGCTTGCGGAGATCTGGAATGTAACCGACATCACCGTCAGGGACAACGCCAGCATCCGCGCCCTGGCTTCCCGGGTATTCGGCCAGACCTTCCTGCTCACCCGGGCCATCAGTTTGCTGACCTTGGTGCTGGCGGCGGTCGCTCTGTTGATCATGAGCTGGGTGTTTTTTACCACCCGGGTCTGGTACTTCCGGTTGCTGGGCATATGGGGTCTGCCCGCCAAAGCCATTCGCAGCCAGCTCCGGCGCCTGTCGGTCATCCTGACGATGGCAGTGACACTTGCTGCATTGCCGCTGGGTATCTGGCTGACCTGGGTACTGGTCGCACGTATTAATCCGCTGGCGTTTGGCTGGTCATTGCCCATGGCGCTGTATCCCGGGTTCTGGCTGGAACTGGGACTGGTGGCGGTGATCACGGGTCTGGTGGTTGCCCGCCTGATGCGTCGGCAGCTGGTTCACCGGGCAAGTGGCAAACAGGTGAAAAAATGAGAGGGCGTGCCGGTTTTTTTGCTGTGCTTTTTATGGCCATGATGGTTGCAGCTTGCTCGGATTCCTCAACCGAGGCTGGCTTCGCCGGGCTGGCCCAACAACCGGGAGAAGTGGGCGCGTCCGGTTTCCTGCAACCGCAGCCCGGCAATACCCTCACCTTTCCCGAGGATTGGGGGCCTCATCCTCAGCATCGCATCGAGTGGTGGTACCTCACAGCCAACCTGGAAACCTCTGACGGGGAGCCCCTGGGCGTGCAATGGACCCAGTTCCGCCAGGCACTGCAGCCTCGAGCTGTCAAAAGTGAGCCCCCCGACTCTGATAACTGGCCCCTGGAAGCCGCCTGGATGGCTCATGGTGCGGTGTCGTTTAACGGTGAACACTGGTTCGCCGAGAAACTGGCTCGTGGCGATGTGGGTCATGCGGGCGCCACGGCGGAGCCATTCGATGTGTGGCTGGATGACTGGCGACTGAGGGCGGTGCCAGACTCTGGTCACTGGCGTTTGCGGGCACAGGGCGATGGCTGGGCCTACGATCTGCGGCTCAGCAACACCAACAGGATGGTGCCCCACGGCGACAATGGTTTCAGTGCCAAGTCCGCCAGTGGTGAAGGCTCCATGTATTTCAGCCTGGTGGATCTGCGGATCGAGGGAACGGTGACGCTGGGTGAGGAAACCCTGGAGGTTGCCGGTAAGGGGTGGTTTGATCGTGAGTGGAGCAGCCAGTTTCTCAAGGGCGGCCAGCAGGGGTGGGACTGGTTTGCCCTGCACCTGGAGGGAGGCGAGAAGCTGATGGGATTTCGCCTGCGGGAGGATGACGGCGCCTTTTTGGCCGGTAGCTGGATCAGGGCCGGGGGTGAGGTTGACGCGCTGGGCAGCGAGGAGCTGACCCTGTCACCGACCAGTTGGCACGAATCAGCACGTGGCCGGGTGCCTGTTGAGTGGCGATTGATCCTTCCTCAGTATGAGGTGGACCTGACGATCGCGGCCCCACCCGGCAATTACTGGAATACCGGGCTTTATCCCTATTGGGAAAGCCCGGTCTCCGTTACCGGCTCCCACCGGGGTGTGGGCTATATGGAATTGACCGGCTACAGCGATTAATGGCAGCCCTGGTTACTCCAGCGATGTAGCGCCAATGCGGTGAATACTGACATCCGCACCGTTGAACTCTTCTTCCTCACTCAGGCGCAGCCCGGAGATGGAGCGGACAATACCGTAGACAATCAGGCCGCCGATAAAGGCCACAGCAACGCCGGCCACGGCACCGATAATCTGGGACATCAGGCTGACACCACCCAGGCCCCCGAAGGCTTCCTGACCTAATATACCGGCCGCAATCGCGCCCCAGACACCACACACACCGTGCAGAGGCCAGA
>JAWWAM010000404.1:0-3287 GCA_033721715.1 Marinobacter sp. | reverse complement strand
CGCAACTTCAGCATCACCGGCACCATCGGCATGGTGCTTACCTTCTGCTATGGCGCCATTGCCGTAGCGGTGGACCCGGCCATCGCCACCGGTGCGGCCGTGATTACCGCACTGATCCTGGACAACAAGAAGGAAATTCACGGACTGGTCGAAAAACTGCAGGAACATGAGCTGGACGCTGCACTGAAACTACTGGTTATTTCGGTTGTCATGCTGCCACTGTTGCCCGATCAGGATCTGGGGCCGGGTGGCGTGCTGAATCCCCGTGAAATCTGGTGGATGGTCGTACTGATCGCCTCGGTTTCTTTCGTAGGTTATTTTGCCATCCGGCTGGCCGGCACCAGCAAAGGCATCCTTTTTACCAGCCTGTTCGCCGGGCTGAGCTCCTCAACTGCCCTCACCCTCCACTACGCCAGGCAGTCAACGATCTCGCCCGAGGTCAGCCCCCAGTTTGCCAGTGGTATCCTGATCGCCTGCGGCACCATGTTCCCGCGTATCCTGATCTACTGCGCCCTGATCAACCCGGCACTGTTGCCACAACTGGCATGGCCTGTGGCAGTGATGACCCTGCTGCTGTATTTACCAGCGCTCATTATCTGGCAGCGTAATCGGGGGCGCCTGGAAGTAAGCCGGCCCGAACTCACCCAGAATCCGCTGGATCTGAAATCCGCCCTTGTCTTCGGCGTGTTACTGGTGGCTATCCTCCTGCTGGGGGAATTCCTGCAGGAGTGGCTGGGCGACCTGGGTATCTATGTACTGGCGGCCAGCTCCGGCATTGCGGACGTAGACGCCATAACCCTGTCCCTGACACGAATGTCCCAGGACACGCTTGCCGGGCAGACGGCTGTCATCGGAATTGTTATTGCAGCGGCCACCAATAACCTGGTAAAGGCCGGCATAGCCGGGGCCATCGGCCGGCGCGAGCTGGGTGTTCGCGTCGCCGGTCCCATGATGGTCTCCCTGCTCGCAGGACTGACCGTTGCCTGGCTGCAATAAGGCTGGTCAGTGGCTACCGGGCGCGGCGGAAAGTCAGGTTGTAGCGGTAGATTCCGGTCAAAGGGTGGTCACTCGTTTTGAGCGTTAACACACCGTGGTAACGCAGCCGCGCAGGGCCACCCCATACCACCACATCACCATGCGCCAGCGGCACTCGCAGCGGCCGCTCACTGCGCAGCAGACCGCCGAACTGAAAGGTCGCCGGCACCCCCAGAGATACAGATACTATGGGCTGATCAAAGTCATCCTCGTTCCTGTCCTGGTGAAGCCCCATTTTTGCACCCGGCGAATAGCGGTTGATCAGGCAGGAGTCCGGCTCAAAACCGGCATAGCCTGCCATCTCGGCGGCGTCCACGGCCAGAGCGTTGAACACCTCTGGCATAGCTGGCCAAGGGGCTCCGGAAACCGGATCCTGCGGCTGATATCGATAACCCCGCCTGTCCGTTACCCAGCCCCAGTCACCACAACAGGTCATGGCGACGGACATGGTGTGGCCGCCAGGGGTTTGCATCTGCCGGAACGGCACCTGCTTCGCGACCTGTTCAATACCCTCCAGCAGTTCGGCGCCCGTGGCAACGGCAAATCGACGAAGCACAACGGCTCCCTCGCATAGCGCCTCGGCCCAGGGTGCTGGTGGCGCTTGCTCGAAAAGGTCCATGGTCATGACGTTATCACCCCCGTATACTTTGCCCAGTTTTTAACACTTGAAAAGGACACTGTCATGTTCGGCCTGTTTATCGGCGGCTTAATCGGTTATCTGTTTGGCCGTTTTCCAGGATTACTGATTGGTGCTGTTGCGGGGGCGCTGCTTACCCGTTATATCAAGAGCCGCCTGTTTCAGAAATTGCGCAACGTACAGACGGATTTTCTGGAGTCTGTGTTTGCTGTGATGGGCGCGCTGTGTAAAGCCGATGGCGTGGTCACCCGCGATGAAATCCAGGTTGCTGAAAGCCTGTTCGCTCGTTTCCGGCTTTCGGGCGAGCACCGGGAGCGTGCCAAGGCAGCCTTCAACCGCGGCAAGGCCGACGATTTTGATCTGGACGCAGAGCTGCAGCACTTCCTGCGGGTGAGCGGCCGCCAGCCCGCATTACTACAGATGTTCCTGCAGGTACAGGTATCCGCCGTGGCCGCCGATGGCGTGGTGCACCCTGCCGAACACGAGATGCTGTTGCGCATTGCTCGCGGCCTGGGGTTGCCTGAGGCCCAGGTGGACCAACTGGAAGCCATGTTACGTGGCGCGCACACAGGCAGAGCCGGCGCTTCGGGCCAGGCCTCCTCGGCCAGCCAGATCGACGATGCCTACAAAGTGCTGGGCGTGTCGTCCGCAGCCAGTGATGGTGAGCTCAAGAAAGCCTATCGCAAACTGATGAGTGAAAATCACCCTGACAAACTGGCCGGCCGCGGCCTGCCGGAAAGCATGCGGGAAATGGCAGAAGAGCGAACCCGGGAAATCAGTCACGCCTACGATGTGATCAAAGAAGCCCGCAAGTAGCCTGGCGCCAAACAGTTGGGTCAGAGCCAGCGAGGCACTCGCCTGCGATACGCTTCGTAGGGATCTCCGAAGAGATCGGCGAGCGCCTTTTCCTCCACTTTCGCCTGCCGTATCAGTACGGTAACGCCGGCAATAAGGCACACCAGAGAGAATATTGAAGGTAGCGCCAGGAAAAAGCCCAACTGGCCCAGCATGACAGACAGGAACACCGGGTTTCGGCTGCGGCCAAAGGGGCCCTCGGTGAGCAAATGGCGATCCTGCTTCGGGTCCACGCCCGAACGCCAGTCCTCATGCATGTATGCCTGCAGATAGTTGACCAGGCTGAATGAAAACAACAGGAACACCATCCCCGTCACCAGCACCGGCCCGTAATACAGTGCATCCAACACACCCAGCCAGGGGTCGATATCCACGAAGACACGCGCCACTACCGCCGCCAGAATCAGCGCGCGAAACACATTGAAGATATGCCGGTGCCACCACCCGGCAGACGCCCGCCTGCCATAGTTGATAAACGAATAGCCCATCCTTGCATAAAGCCCGAGGCTGCGACTGGTGAACTGCAGGCCGATCATCAGGAAGAAAATACCGAGGAAATAACGCACCAATGGCTCGGCAAATGTGTCTAAACTATCCAGAAATACCATTAGATTCACTGTTTGCGGTGACTGTGCCTGGAAACAAGCTTATAGCCTGTCACGGCGCCTGAAAACCGGATTCTTATCTTTCATACCCGGTGATGCAATTTCCTGATATGACATATCGTCACGTTTAAACCTCGTATAGAGTAGACGCAGTT
>JAWWAM010000403.1:0-3313 GCA_033721715.1 Marinobacter sp. | reverse complement strand
CCCTGAAGCTCCAGAAGCAGCAGCGACTGCATCAACTGGTCGGCGGGAAGGCTGGTCACTGAACATAATTCGTCGGTTGATTGCGGATCATACCCTAAAGCCTCCAGAACCGCGATTTCCCGGGAGTCCAGCCCTTCCGTGGCAGGGCGTTCCGGTGCCTGAGGCCCCTCCTGGCCGTGATTGCTCCACCAGGCGCCCAGTTCCTCACAGATGTCATCCACGGTTTCCACCAGCTTCGCGCCCTGCCGTATCAGGTCATGGCACCCACGGGCCAGCGGATTGTGCACGGAGCCGGGAATGGCGAACACCTCACGCCCCTGCTCCAGCGCCAGGCGCGCGGTGATCAGCGAACCGCTTTTCAGCCCTGCCTCAACCACCAGGATGCCCCGACTGAGACCACTGATAATCCGGTTTCGACGGGGAAAGTGACCCGCTTTGGCAGAAGTACCGGGCGGGTATTCAGACACAATGACACCATCGCTGGCGATGCGGTCACTAAGCTTACGATGGCGATAGGGGTAGGGCTGGTCCACACCATTGCCAATGACGGCTACGGTCGGAAAGCCTGCATCCAGAGCACCGGAATGGGCCGCACCATCCACCCCCAGCGCCAGCCCGCTGGTCACCAGCAGGCCTTTTCTGCCCAACGCTGCGGCGAACGAGCGAGCATGTTCCAGCCCGGCCCGGGTAGCATTGCGGCTGCCGACAATACCGATCTGTTCGCGCCCCAGCAATGAGCGGTCTCCCCGCAGAAAAAGCACCAGTGGTGGGTCCGCAATATGCTTCAAGGGTTCCGGGTAGTCCGCGTCCGCCAGAGTCAGGATATCGGTGCCGGTCCTCACACACTCCCTTTGAATGCCAGCGGCGCTTGCAACGACCGGATGGTCGGAGTCCTGGCGGCGCCACGCCTCCAGCGCCTCGATGGTTTCGGATGCCAGCCCGACAGCTTTCAATGTGGCGGCATTGCTGGTCAAGAGGCTTTGAAAATCGGATAAATGTTCGAGTATGGCCTGCTGACGGCGGGCACCGAATTTGGGCAGGCGTGACAGCAGTAGCCAGAATCCGGTGGTGGAGCGGAACAGGTCGAGGTCGGTTCGGGCAGCAGTAGACAGGGGCATGGCATCCTTCCATGGATCAGATAGTAGTAACGGTTCCCGCCTTCCTGGCGGGACAGCCCGAAATTATGCCATAAAAAAAGGAGCCGGCGATGCGGCTCCCTTTCTCAACTTCACTCATGATCTCTCAACGGCTTTCAGCCACTCAGGGATTGGTCACCTTGTCACCAACCGACAGTGGGCGTGTAGCCTGCAGGATAAGGCCATAGCTCATTTTTTCGTAAGTCTGGAACACCATCATCAGCCCGGCACGCTCGGAGGGCAGCTCAATGGTTTCGTTGGTGACCGGATCCCGCACCAGGTTACCACTCTTGAGCACAGCCATGACGTTACCCGGCTTCAGACCCTCACGCTCGCCACGGTTAATGGCAACCACATCAAACTGACCGATCTGGCTGACACCACCGTCGACCGAAATCATCTGCGCCTCAATCTCGCTGTCCGGTGAACTGGGCACGAAACTGGTGGTAATGCGGCGCTCCTCACTGACCAGCAGGCGGTCACCAATGCGGACTTCTTCACTGGACTGCTTCAGCATAAGGGTGAGAACGTCGCCGTTTTCTGCGATGACTTCACCGCGGGCAATACTGCGAGCTTCAAGGCCGAGGAATTCGCCGGTTTCGGGGTCGCGGAACTCCTTGCTGCGGCGGAAAACGCCCAGGTTATCAGCAGGCTTCTCACCACGGGCATAGATGCGGTCGCCAGCACCGGTAACAATGCGGCCATCCTCGCCTTCCAGCACGTAAGGTGCACCGTTCAGCTCTTCAGCGCTGACAATGCGGGTATCCGTCAGGAAACTGCTGATCGCATCCAGTGGGATCGCAGGAATCGGGGTGTCTATAGCTTCGGAACGCACTTTCGGTGACAGCTTCACTACGCGATCACTGGAAACCTTGGTTACACGCGGCTCACCGTCAATATAAACCAGGGCCAGTTCGTCTCCCGGATAGATCAGGTGGGGGTTCTGTACCTGTGGGTTCACATGCCAGATTTCCGGCCAGTACCACGGATTATTCAGAAAACGTGCGGAAATATCCCACAGGGTGTCACCCTTCACGACAGTGTAACGCTCGGGATGATCGGACCTCAGATCCGGGGCAGCCTGGGCCCAGGAGGTTAGCAGCAACATGCTTGCTGCCAGAGCGTACAGCAGTTTCCTCATTGTTTAAGTCCTTGATCGCGTGCCTTGAATCGCTAGATTCTGTTCTTGGTATGCAGCCGGTACTCTGCCTTTTATACCACTACTATAGAAGATGTCTCGCAAATTGTGATGTTATCTTTTGTTCTTCCAGTAAATTCTACGTTACGAACGAAAGCTTTTAACTATCATCTGATCAGTTTGTACTCAATGAGCGAGTTGAGGGATAATAGCACCATAAACGGCAGTAACCCGTTGAAACTGGCTCTTTCGTCCCGATCATAATAGACACGGGACTGGAAAATGCGCAGTACGCTGTCGCATTTCGGAGACAGTATTCACACCGTTACAAAACATAACGGTGGCAACCAGATACAGACACCAAAAGTACGAGCGCCATGATACTAGATATTCTCGAATACCCTGATCCCCGCTTGCGCACCGTCGCCAAGCCGGTGGACGAGGTGACCGACGAGACCCGCAAGCTGATCGACGACATGTTCGAGACCATGTACGATGCGCCCGGCATTGGCCTTGCGGCCACCCAGGTCAACGTGCACAGGCAGATCATTGTGATGGACCTGTCCGAAGACAAGAGCGAGCCACGGGTGTTCATTAACCCCGAAGTGGAAGTTCTCGACGGCGAGCTTGAGGAAATGCAGGAGGGCTGCCTCTCCGTTCCGGGCTTCTATGAAGACGTTTCACGCATTGAGCACTGCATGATCCGGGCCATTGATCGGGAGGGCAACCCGTTTGAACTGGAAGCCCGCGGCCTGCTTGCGGTCTGTATTCAGCATGAAATGGATCATCTCAATGGCAAGCTGTTTGTGGATTACCTGAGCTCACTGAAGCGTACCCGGATTCGCAAGAAACTGGAAAAGCTCCATAAGAAAAGTGCCTGAGACAGCCAGTTCAGAGTAAACCGGGACCGGGTGTAAGCCCGGTCTTTTCGTATTCAACGGACAAGGGAATGACAGCCCGTGCGACTTGTTTTTGCCGGCACCCCCGATTTTGCAGCGACCGCGCTCAAGGCATTGCTAGCCACCCGTCATCAGGTGGT
>JAWWAM010000402.1:0-3313 GCA_033721715.1 Marinobacter sp. | reverse complement strand
GAGCGTAGAGCGCCAGCGGCAGGATGCTGGCGTACAGGCCTACCTGGGCAGGCAATCCTGCCAGCAGGGCATAAGCCAGTGACTGGGGGATCAGCATCACCGTAACGATGACGGCCGCCACCAGATCGCTGACGGCGTGCTCGCGCCGATAGGTGGGCAGCCAACCCAGGAAAGGCAGGTACTGTTTCAGTTTCATCCGTACCTCAGAACAGGTTGACGGGTACTTTCAGATAAACCTGACCGTTGTCTTCCGCCGGAGGCATATGCCCTGCCCGCATGTTCACCTGAACGGACGGCAATATCAGCCGGGGCATATCCAGGGTGGCATCACGCTCGGTGCGCATTTTCACGAAATCATCCTCAGAGATGCCTTCGTGCACATGAATGTTGTTGCGGCGCTGCTCCGCCACTGTGGTCATATGCTGGAACTCTTCCCGCTCGGGAGCCTTGTAGTCGTGGCACAGGAAAATACGGGTCTCCGGCGGTAACGCCAGAACCTTCTGGATTGAGTGATACAGCGTGCGGGCATTGCCACCGGGAAAATCACAGCGTGCCGTTCCGTAGTCCGGCATGAACAGGGTATCCCCTACAAAGGCGGCGTCGCCAATCACGTAGGTCAGGCAGGCCGGGGTGTGGCCCGGTGTGTGCAGCACCCGCCCTTCCAGATTTCCGATCCGGAAGCTGTCACCTTCCTTAAACAGGGCATCAAACTGGCTGCCGTCGCGGGCGAATTCGGTACCGGCATTGAATGCCTTGCCGAAAATCTCCTGCACCTCAACGATGTGGGCACCAATGCCGGTTTTGCCACCAAGCTCGGTGTGCAGGTAGGGCGCTGCAGACAGGTGGTCCGCGTGAACATGGGTCTCAATGATCCACTCCACCTTGAGATCCTTCTTCCGGATATAGTCGATAATCTCATTGGCAGAACGCACATCGGTCTTTCCTGCGGCATAGTCAAAATCGAGAACGGAATCGATGATGGCGCAGGCATTGCTGTCGGGATCACTGACAACATAGCTGAATGTATTGGTGGGTTCGTCGAAAAAGTGCTGGACGAGTGGATTGGTCATAGTACTCATCTCCCGGTCATTCATATTTAGTTCTAAGCATATACTAAAATGAAATATAGAGGGAAATGATCTTTGGTTATAGCCGCGATGGTCCTGATGCATTGGCGAAACAGTCGCGCCCGGCCTGTTTGGCAAGATAGAGCCGGTTATCCGCACAACCGATCAGGGCTTCGGATGTCAGAGCGGCGTCGGTATCGTCATCGACCGCAGCCACACCTGCGCTGACGGTCAGGGAAATGTTCTGTCCTTCAAATACAAACTCGTAGCCCCGGACCGTGGTGATAATTCGGTTCACCACCTCTTCGGCCGCTTCACCGCCGGTGGCAGAAAAGACAACGACAAACTCCTCGCCACCAAAACGGGCAACCACATCCGTGGCACGGGTGTGCGCGAGCAGAATACCGGTGAACTCCCTCAGCACGTAGTCGCCGGCCAGGTGGCCGAGGGTGTCGTTGACACGTTTGAAATGGTCGATGTCAAACAGCGCCACTGCAAATGGCTGCCGCTCGCGATTCCAGAGGGCCATCATTTCATCCAGGCGAGGGTAGAGATAGCGGCGATTGTGAAGGCCAGTCAACGGGTCCCGTATCGACTGGTTCGTCAGCTCCTCCTCGAGGCGATGACGTTCCAGTGCGCCAGAGAGCAGCCCGGAGACAATGATCAACAGGTCCGCCTGATCTTTGCGCCAGATCCTCTGGCTGAGCGAGTCCACGCCAAAAAACCCGGAGACAACGCCCCGGGTACGAACCGGAACACAAAACATGGAGCTGACCCCCTGTTCCGTCAGCAGGGCTTTTTCATGGGCTGCTTCCTCGGGTAATGCCCCCACCTCCTCGATAAAAACGACCCCGTTTTCCCAGATCATCCGGTCGATCTGGCCATGCCACCAGGCAAAGGTATCAATCGGCACCTGCTGCTGAGAATTGATCAACGGCTCAACGCCTTCGCGGCACCATTCATGGGTGTTCGTCATTTCATCCCGCCGCTCTGAAAAACGGTACAGGTAAGCCCGGTCTACGCCAAAGAACTGGCCGATAGCCGCCAGCACCTGATTAATGCTCTGATCAATGTTGCCAAAGCCGCGAGTGATAAAATCCGAGGACAATCGTGCGATCAGTTTCTGAAAACCCGCCTGGAAAGCGAACTCGGCTTCACTCTCCCGCAGGGAGAACTCAAGGTCCTTGAACGCCTGGATATCATTGAACTGGCCGTACCAGAGTATGCGGCCGTCAGCCTGGAGCTCAGGAATGGAGTCGGACTCAAACCAGTGATAGTCACCGCTGGCCAGGCGCATCCTGGCCTGATGCTGCCACGGCGAAAGCTTTTTGGCGGATTCGGCAATACTGGCAGCCACACCGGCCACATCCTCCGGGTGGATCACAGAGAATACCGTCTCTCCATCCCTGTGCAGGTCTGCGGGCTCAATACCGAATAGCTCGCGCACACGCTCACTGACAAAGGGATACCGGTGATGTTGCCCGTCAGCACTGCGCTCATAGATAAACAGAACCCCGGGCACTCCCGACGCCAGCTTCGGAAACAGTTCCGTTGGCCGGAGGTTTCCCGGCCAGTCGTCATCAATTCGCGGCATAGACGCTCAGTAACTCCGGATACAAGGGGCCGGGGCTGGCCCCTTGTATGGAGTGTAGAGCAAGGTGACAGTAGCTGCGAGCCGTAAAAGCCGGTGAGGATCAGCGGTTTCCTATCCGGTCGGATATTTCCTGCCTCCGGCCCGCATCGGCGATTTCCCGGCCCGGTCGGGGTGGTGCCTTGAGAGCCTTGTTCAGGTAAACCTGCGCCCTGTTGTCCTCACCCTGTTCAAGCAGAAAATCACCGAAAAAGTAATTGGGGTCGATCCCCTCGGGATTGATCGCCAGGGCCTTTTGCAGATACTTCTCAGCCTGTTTGTCATCGCCGAACGACAACGGCCACCCCGGCACCTGATAATAAAGGCTACCAAGGGACGTATAGGCCGAGCCATGGAGAGCACCCTCATCAATGGCGAGGGCCATTTCCAGTGATTCACGGGCATCCTTGACCAGGCCCAGGGCACCCAATCCTCCCCTGGCGCCAGCATAGGTACTCAGCACAATCCCCTGCCAGATCAGTGGCTCCGCGCGGTCCGGGTAATCTGCAACGAATTGCTCTGTTTCACTGGCCAGCTCTTCAAACGCTTTTTCCTTTTCATCTTCCGGCAACTGGTACTGGATCTCCGCCCAGCGATGCTGGATATCCGCCAGGTC
>JAWWAM010000401.1:0-3319 GCA_033721715.1 Marinobacter sp. | reverse complement strand
GTGGAGGAACTACTTGAGATCGGTGTAGATTTCGTTCAGGGGTACGGCATAGCGAAGCCTGAACCTTTGGATACCTTTCTGGTGAACCTGGGGTAAAATACAACGGCACACTCTACTGCGCATAATGTATATTATGTTAAACGGTATGTACTGCTGTTCTAATTTATGAGTATTTTCCAGTTCAGCCCTAGACCAGATACTGTGAACTTACCGTTCAACGTAATTAGTCTGTTAACCTTTCTGGCCCGGCGACGGCCCCACTTTTCGCACGACCAGCGATTAAAGAACCAATAACGATCAGAGTGCTGGCGCTCAACACTGCAAATGTAGCCTCGCCGTATCCGGCAAAGATCAACAGAATCACTGAAATCAGTGGCGCACTGTATGCCAGGGTTCCCAGTAACTGGATGTTCCCGTGTTTTACACCATAGTCCCAAGTGAAGAATGCGATGCCCACTGGCCCAAGTCCCAGCCCGACTACGCCAATCCATTGCTTTGTGCCCTCCGGCCACACCGTTTCCTCCCAGAACAGGTGGCAAATCAAAGCCAGAATGGCCGTAACACCGCAGAACCAACCCACAGCATGTGTTGGTACTGAGCGAACCAGTAGTCTGCTGAGCACCGAATAAGATGACCAGATCAATGCACAAGCGAGAGCCACCAGGTAGCCCGGGAGATTTTCCAGTGCAAATCCGTCTGCATTTCGGCTGATCAGCAGCCAGCACCCGGCCAAAGCAACCACTGCCCCAACGACGTACTGACCTCGTAGTTTCTCGCCTGGTAAAAAGGTCGACAGCAGAACGATCAGCAGCGGCCAGAGGTAGGCCAGAAGGCTGACCTCAACGGCCGGGGCCAGCGTCATTGCCTTGAAATAGGCAAAGTGATAACCGAATAAACCGACGATGCCGATGCTCCATGCAAGCGGAGACTGGCGTAAGTACCGCACACCCGTATGCCCCGACAGCAACCACCGGCCGCACATTAACAGGAAGGCAATACTGAAGGTCATGGCCATGAGCTGGAACTCCGGAATCTCACCTCCGGAAAGCTTGGTCAGCAATGCCAAAGTGCCCCATAACACAACGGAAATCGACCCTATCCAGGTGGCGGCGTTAACGGATGCCATGAAACCCTCCCCGAAATTTTATGTGTGAATGGTTTCGAAAGAAGATATCCAGTGTAGAGAGGAGGATCTTTTGAATCTGGGCAGATTTATTTCGAAATACGGCGGAAGTGGCTCGGTGCTTTGCCAAAATGGCTCCTGAACCGGTCGCTGAAGGCTGAAAGCGAAGAATAACCGACAGCGTCGGCAACTCGCTGGACGCTGAGCTCCGACTGCTCCAAAAGCCGCCATGCTTCCTTCATTCGCAGCTCCGTGAGGTATTGATGTGGCGTCATGCCCACCTGGCGCCGAAACAGGTCGTTCAACTGCCGAATGCTCAGATGTGCCACGGCAGCAGCTTCGGCCAAGGAAAGTGGGTGGCTGAAATGGTCAGCCAGAAATTGTTTCGCGGCGTGGACCCTGCGATCCAGCTTCAGCCGGCTTCCATGGCGCTCCTGAAGCAATTGAATAAGCAGGAGCAGCATTTGATGCTGGGTAAAATCCGACACAGTCCCATTTTGAAGCTGCGCGTGAAGGAACTGGACGTATTGGAGCAATGCCGGATCCAGATCTACGAAACAAGGTAGCTTGTCTAGCGCCGGGGCCAAGTTTTCGGGCACGTCCGCAACCAAAAACCGGTTATCATCGGCCGAGGCATATCCATGGCCAGTTCCCGAGGGAATGATTGCCGCTCGATGCTGAGCCACCTCCCCTTCCATGGCATCTACGGACAGAGATAACGTTCCCACCAACGGCAATACCAGCTGATGATGGTCGTGGGAGTGGCTTTTGCCCTCATTCTGGTAGGTTCGTATGTGCAGGCCAATCTCTGAATGCTTCATGCCACCAGTATAATCATTCGCGGTCTGGTATCGGCAACTTGTTCTCCCACCTGATTATTCGCCATAGGGTTTTGACGTGGCCTCAGGGGTTGAGCGTTCTCTGAAGATCCAGGACGGCAACTTCGCGCGCTCAAGCCAAGGAAGCTTTGCCATCAGTGCAATAACCATCAGAGCGAAAGCGAGCCGTGCCCAAAGAATGCCTGAAAGGTCAGCCCCAAGCAGCATGATCAGCAAAGTATCTTCGATCAGGCTGTGGCAGAGTCCGAGGAAACAGATCGTCAACAGGATGTCACGAGGTGTCAGCCGACCCGAGTGCGCTTCACGCAGCAGCAGGCCGGCACCAAAACTGAGTCCCAAAGTAAGGCCGATCACGGTGATATTGGCCGCCGCCGGGCCGATACCTAGTAGTCGCAATATTGGGTAGAGCAGCTTGTAAATCATACCTTCGATGCCTAGCCAGCGCAGCAGTTTGAGGACATTAATGAGTACAAAGATCACCACAAAAATGGTGGCGAGAGTCGTGGCCTGACCTTGCAACCAGGCGGCAATCGTAGTGTCCCTGGCTGAAGGCTCCCACGCCACATGGTTAGCGGCCTGGATCCAGTCGCCCAGAGAGTAACTCAGGTTTAGCAGCCAGCCCAGCAACCAGGCGCCACCTACGCGCAACAACAGAGTCAGCCACCACGGTACGCCTGCCAGACGCGCCACAGCTCCTTCTATAGGTAGAGAGTGCCCCAGGGCCATCAGTGTGCCCAGAACCGTCACCTGTGCCACAGTCAATGGCGTATCTCCGGTGACTTCGAAGAAGATGACCAGGCCGGTGTAGATGTTGGTCAGAAGCGTAGCCGCCCACACCAGACTCAGAGGTTCAGGAAGCCCCAACGGCGACATTAAAGGTGCTAGCCAATGACCAAACAGTGCCGTCACGCCCAGCACCTCTAGCGTCTTCATGACTAGCAGTGCCGGTACCATCACCTTGAGCAAAATCCAGTAGGCCGTCCAGGCTTCTCGAAATGACCGCACCATCAGGATAGACATGCGGGCTGGAAGTCGTTCTGTCATAGGTACCGGTTGTCCTTACAAAATAACCTTTCCGTGATCCCTGGTGACCAGATTCTGAAAAGCGATCAGCAGGAGCGCGACAACTGGGGCGCAAGCGACGACCAGCAGCGACACAACTGACCAGCCGTAAGCAGCCACTACCCCGCCCGCTACGGCCGGGCCAATCAGTAAGCCGATATTATTACCCTGCATGGCAAAGCCGAGCGTGGCCCCAACCAACGCGCCGTGTGGCGCGAAATGAGCGGCACTCTTAAAGATCACCACCGGAACAATTCCACTGGCAAACGTAAAAACCAGGCATAGTGCGTAGATC
>JAWWAM010000400.1:0-3349 GCA_033721715.1 Marinobacter sp. | reverse complement strand
GAGCCTGATACACCTGGTTAAAACCCGGGCGTCCCAGATCAACGGCTGTGCCTATTGCCTGCATATGCACACCAGCGATGCCCGCGCGACGGGTGAGAGTGAGCCAAGGCTCTATCTCCTTTCCGCATGGCGGGAGTCCAGTCTTTATTCGCCTCGAGAACGAGCAGCACTGGCCTGGACTGAGGCGTTGACGAAGCTGGCGGAAACGGGCGCTCCGGCTCATGATTATGAGCAGGGCAGAGCGCACTTTACCGACAAGGAGTTCGTCGACCTGACGTTACTGATTGGCGCCATCAATGTCTGGAACCGGATCAGCGTGGGATTCCGGACGGTTCACCCGAACGACCGTAACTCATGATGAAATGTGTCAGGAGCCTTTCGCTATGACAGACCAGCCTGCGTACCAGTTTGATGAGTGGCGCCGTTATCTGACTGGCGTGGCCTATCGCATGCTGGGGTCGGTAACGGAGGCAGAGGATGTGGTGCAGGATGCCTATCTGCGCTGGCACGATGCCGACCATTTGTCGGTGAGCGACGTGCGGGCGTATCTCACAACGATCACCAGCCGGTTGTGCCTGGATCGCCTGCGGTCTGCTCACCGGCAGCGGGAGACCTATGTGGGGCCATGGTTGCCAGAGCCTCTGCTGGAAGCTCCTGATACTTCAGCGGACGCCGAGGCACTCGCCAGCGATGTTTCCTTCGCTTTGATGCTGGCGCTCGAGCGACTGTCGCCCCTGGAGCGTGCAGCGTTCCTGCTCCATGATGTTTTCGGGCTGGACTTCCGCCAGGTTGCCGTCAGCCTGAATCGCAGCGAAGCAAGCTGCCGGCAGCTCGCCAGCCGGGCCCGAAAACGGGTGCAGGCAGAACGCCCCCGCTACGCGGTGACGGCAGGGGAACACAGCCAGCTGACTGACCGTTTCTTTGATGCGGCCCGCAGTGGCGATGTGTCAACACTGAAGGTGATGCTGACCGAGAATGCCACTCTGCATACTGACGGTGGCGGCAAGAGGATTGCGGCGAGGCGCCTGATCTTCGGTGCCGACAAGATTGCCCGGTTCTTCGAGGGGCTGGCCCGCAAGGCAGTGTCGTCGAGACCTCGCTGGGTGAAGCCCGTCATCGTGAATGGTCGGCCCGGCTGGTTAACCATCGAACAGGACGGGCTCCCTCAGGTCACGACGCTGGATGTCGCAGATAATCGTGTGCAGGCGTTATACATTGTGCGCAACCCTGACAAACTGCGACATCTTGCGGACCAGTTTCCAGAGCGCTAGTTACACGCTCCGGCCTCGAAGAAACCGTCTGACGTTTCTTTCACCCAGGTGTAGGTGCCTGAAAGTGCGCCCAGCGTGTCATCACCGCCGGTGCTGAAATAACCACCAGCGTAGTAGGCCCGCCCCGCCACATCATGGTTTAGGTTGGTGTCGTTCCAGTCCTGGCAGGCGAACTCGCCACCACCATCATTTCCGCCGTCACCACCGTCGCCGGTGCCAGTGCATGCAGCAGGCTCACTGGCATACCAGAGCCCTGGCTCACCCTCGTGAAGGGTGACACTGCTCCAGGTGTCAAAGGAACCACCGATATCGACATCATCGCCCGATGTCAGTGCCCGCAGATCGTAGGATCCACCAGCGTAGGCCCGTCCTTCCGAAATGTGGGCATTTGGTGAGGCGGTTGCCTGCTCGCAGGTTTCGACAGGAGCGTTGGGGTCGACGACCTCTACGGTGCGATCTTTGGTAGAGGTGTTGCCATCGCTGTCGGTGGCTGAGTAGGTGCAGGTATAGGAGCCGGTGGTTGCTGTGTCCACCTCGCTGCAGTCGGCGTTCACGGTCAGGGAGCCATCTTCGGCGTCCTCGCCGGTGGCGCCGGGGTCTGTGAAGGCGGTGTTGATGTTCACCGTCATCGGGTTATCGCCAATCAGGGTGATGACCGGGAACCCCTCCGGGGCGCTACCATCACGGCTGTTGCGGCTGAAGAACTCCCAGATGATGTCGGGGTAGCTGGGGCCGACCCTGACAGACCATTTTCCATTGTTACCGCTCTCGCCGCCAACCCAGTAGTGGCCGTGGTCCGTGTCCTGCATATTGGGGGTGGACAAGGGGCCGTCCAGATAAACGGTTTCGACAACGGAGCGGGAGCCCAGCGTGCCGTCCCGGGTATAGCGTGTGTGCTCGCAGCTGTAGTTATTCTGGTAGTAGGGCGCACACGCAGTGGAAGAGCCTTCGGCTTCAATGGGTGTATCGAAGGCGGGATCGCCGAAGACTTTCAGGTGGGCGTCTCGTGTATTGTCGGCAGCCCTCTTGAGTACGGTGCAGTCGTTCTCGTTCTGTAGAACCATTAACGGGATAGGGTAGGTGTCATCCAGTTCGCTCTCCATGTCGGAAACTACCCGGGATACGCTATGGAAAGTCGCGCTTCCCGGGCACTGTCCGGATAACGAGACAGAGGCGGAGTCTTCACCATAGGGCAGCCCTGAAGCCGGTGCTGCGGCGGCCCAGTACTCATTGTGTGCCACGGAGGCAACAGTGGCCATGGCTCCGCCGGAAGACAACCCGGTGATAAATCGACGATTAGAGTCAACGCTGAAGTCGGCTTCCACGGCCTGGGCGATCTGGTGCAGGTCCTCTACTTCACCCGCGCCTTCATGGCGGTGATGATCGAACCAGAACCCCCAGCAGTTTTCGTTTCGAAGCCCGTCGTAACTGGTGATGAACGGTGCCACCAGGATAAAGCCGTACTCGTCTGCTGCTGCGGTCAGCCCCCAGTCATTCAGTACGTCACTGTTGGTCTGTTTGCAGCCGTGCAGTGCCATCACCATAGGTGCCGGTGTGGCGAGGTTATCGGGTACATACACTTTGTAGTCCCTGGCGCGGGACTGGTTATAGCCCTGTTGGGGCAGGGTGAAGGAGTGTGTCTGGCCAGCGGTTGCCGGTTGTATGGTGATTATCAGGATTGCTGACAGGATAAGCGCGGACAATGCCGAGCGGCCGTGCCCTGAAATGGACGGAAAGTTCATTGTTTCAAGCTCCCTTTTTGGATTTATTGTTCGGCAGCTACAAGCAAGGAAATATCGTGCCAGGGCTCCAAGTAGTTGATTTGTTGAAGCTGGCTAAGGAGTCTGGAAGGTGAGGTGGCAGGAATTCCGGACGGGTGTAGGGTATTCCGGACGGGCTCCTCCCGGGGGAAGAGCCCTTTCTGGTGATCAGAAGCCGTAGGAGCGGGAAATCGTTTCCAGATCGCCTGAGCTGACCAGCTTCTCATAGCTGTCCTGCAGCGCGCTCAGAACCTTGGGGTCGGTGTTCTTGTTGATGGCCAGGTACATCGGGGTCTCCCGGAACACGAGAACCTGCTC
>JAWWAM010000399.1:0-3352 GCA_033721715.1 Marinobacter sp. | reverse complement strand
GATGATGTCGTCCACCAGAATACAGGTCTTGTCTTTCACATCACCGATGATGTGCATGACCTGCGATACGTTTGCCTTCGGACGGCGCTTGTCGATAATGGCCAGATCGGCATCGTCCAGGCGCTTGGCCACGGCGCGGGCGCGAACAACGCCACCCACGTCAGGAGATACCACAACAAAATTTTCAAAACGCTGCTTCTCGATATCCTCGAGCATCACCGGGGTGGCATAGATGTTATCCACCGGAATGTCGAAGAAACCCTGAATCTGGTCGGCGTGCAGGTCGAGTGTCAGAACCCGGTCTACGCCGATGCTGGAGATCATGTCTGCAACCACTTTCGCGCTGATGGCAACGCGGGTGGAACGAACGCGGCGGTCCTGACGGGCGTAGCCGTAATAGGGGATAACCGCCGTAACCCGGGTAGCGGATGCGCGACGCAGGGCATCGGCCATCACAATCAGTTCCATCAGGTTGTCGTTGGTGGGGTTGCAGGTGGGCTGGATGATAAAGACATCATGCCCGCGAACGTTTTCGTTGATCTCGACAGTGGTTTCACCGTCGCTGAACGTTCCAACGGTGGCCTGGCCCATCGGGATATGAAGTTTCTGGGCGATGGCCTTGGCAAGCTCTGGATTGGCGTTGCCGGTAAAAATCATCAGTTTGGACACGACGGCATCCTTCTCGGTATCGGCGTTTGATTCAGAAGAAGCGGGAGAAAGGTGGCTGGGGTGGCAGGATTCGAACCTGCGCATGACGGGATCAAAACCCGTTGCCTTACCACTTGGCGACACCCCAGTATCGTGCTTTTTTGGCATCATTTCAGCTCTGTCAGCTTTTTGTGAAGTGGTGAAATGTTCACCCCTTGAGCTACGAACCCCGTGATGCCGGAGGGTTTGCTTTCCCAGATAATCCGGGCTGCGGATTCTGTCGGGAAACGTCCAAATATGCAAGCCCCGGTTCCGGTTAATCTTGCAGGTCCGAATTGTGCAAGCCACTCCAGGCTTTGATGAACCTCAGGATACAGTCTTCGAACCACATCCTCACAGTCGTTTCGGTACCTCGAGGCGTCTCCCTCAAAAGCGGGCGCTATTTTGATTCCGGGGGTATCCCTTGTCAACCCTTGCTCGGAAAAAATCTCTTTAGTACTTATATCGCAAGGTGGTTTTATAACCACAAACCAGTCTTCCGGAGGGGTGGTATTGGTAAGACGCTCACCTACGCCTTCTCCCCACGCTGAGTGGCCGTGAATGAATACAGGTACATCGGCACCCAGGGCGAGACCAAGCTCCGCCAGTTCGTCGAGGGAGCGGTCGAGACCCCACAGGATGTTCAGCCCCAGCAGGGTGGTGGCGGCATTGGAGCTGCCGCCACCCAGGCCGCCGCCCATGGGCAGTTTTTTGTCGATGGCGATGCTGACGCCGGCAACTGGTTTATTGGCCGTTGCGGCCAGTTGTCGGGCCGCTCGGACAATGAGATTTTCTTCGTCAGGCACGCCGGGCACGGATTGCTCCAGCATGATCCTGTTGTCGCTGCGGGGCGTCAGGGTGATGGTGTCACCATAATCCAGGAACTGAAACAGGGTTTGCAGTTCGTGGTAGCCATCGGGGCGGCGACCAAGAATATGCAGGAACAGGTTCAGCTTTGCCGGTGAAGGCAGTACCAGGCTGGTCACCGGCTGTCTCCGTCCGCCTGCTCCCAGCTGGTTACCACCACCCGCACGCGCTTCTCCCCTTTGACCGCGGTGATGCGTGCCGGCAACGGCGGGTAATCGTCGAGGAAGGCTTTCCAGCGGTCGTAGCGGATTTCCCAGCCCAGTTGGCGGATAACGGCCAGCCGGTCCTGATCATCGAAGAACAACCGGAAATCACCTTCAGGGCCGGGCAGGCCCCGTATCCACCAGGCCAGGCTGTCTATGGGAAGTTGCCAGCCAGTGGCAGCGTTGACCAGTGCTTCGGGATCGCCGGACTGGTAACGCTCGCCGTCTGGCAGTGTGAGCTCGATAAAACCAGGCACGCCTTCAAGGGTGGTGCGGCCCATACCGAGAAAGGAGGAGGACAGTGCCAGCTCGTACGCCTCCTGGTCCTGTTTCCAGTAGTTGATTACAGCGGTACCGCTGTCCGAGGGTTGGCGGACAGCCAGCTTGCCTGTCAGTTCCCAGTGCCGGAACTGATCGCGCCGAGCGCTGGTAGAGCTCCAGTCTGCCGGGGGCTGTTCGGTCAGGCCTTCGGGAAGCGGGTCGACCTGAAGCGAAGTACAGCCGCCCAGAAACAATGCGGCGAGCGTCACAGCAATAGCGGTAAATCTCACGGGGATTGCTCTCCGGTCAGTCTTTCAACGGTTTCGATCAGTATCGGGTGGTCCGGGTCCTGCTCGAAGCCTTCCTCCCAGATGATGCGGGCCTGTTCCTCTTCGCCGGTCTGCCAGAGTACTTCGCCGAAGTGGGCGGCAACCTCCGGATCAGCGTAGGCTTCCCAGGCGCGGGAAAGGTAATCCAGGGCCATTTCGGTTTCACCCTGCTGATAGAGGACCCAGCCCATGCTGTCGAGAATGGCCGGGTTCTCCGGGTCGATTTCCAGAGCCCGCTCAATATAATCCCTGGCTTCCGCGTAGCGATCCGAGCGAGTGGTGATGATGTAGCCCAGGGCGTTGAGGGCAACGGCGTTCTGTGGTTGTTCTTCGATGATCAGTCTGAGGTCTGACTCTGCCTGCTCCGGCTGGTCCATGGAGTCCAGCAGCATGGCCCGGGCATAACGGATGCGAATATTGGCCGGGTAGTCTTCCAGGGCTTTGTTGGCGGCCTCCAGTGCCAGCTCATTTTGTTCCCTGTCCAGTAGCAGATTGATTTCCAGCAGGTGGAAGTTCTCTTCCTGCTCCGGATTGTTGTTCCTCAGTTCCTGTATTTCGGCCAGTGCCTCGTCGAGCTCGCCCTCCTCCGCCATGAGTTCACTTGCCCGGGCCAGGGCGGGGAAGTAGTAATTGCCTCTCTCGACGTTCTGGTAGAACCCGATAGCCTGCTCGGTATTGTTTTCTTCGTCAGCAATCCGGCCCAGGTAATAGTGTGCTTCATCGGTATGGTGGCCCTGTTCTATCAGGCGGGTCAGCTCTTCTTCGGCGAGGGCGCTCTGGCCATTCTCAAGGGCTACGAGGGCGTGGGAAAGGCGTAGGCCGGGTACGTTAGGAAAGCGCGTGACCAGCCTGCTGAATTCGTCTTGGGCGGCCTGCAACTCGCCTTCTCCAATCAGCATGCGGCCATAAAGCGTGCCCATCTGGCGGTTGTCGGGAAAGCGCCGGGTATGGCGTAGCAGGTGATTCAGCGCCTGGCGCCGCTCGCCAACCTGGTACAGCAGGTCT
>JAWWAM010000398.1:0-3360 GCA_033721715.1 Marinobacter sp. | reverse complement strand
TCAGGCTGCGTTCTGCTTGCGCCAGGCCAGTTCATTGGTGATCGTGGCCTTGGGTTGCAGCATTCCGAAGTCGATATCGGCAATTTCCTTGCCGTCTTTGAGGCGCTGCACGAAATCCGGATTGGCCAGAGCTTTTTTGCCCACTGCCAGCAAGACGCCGGGGAACTGGTTGGCCACGTCCTGGTAGTTGGTTTCTGTAATACCCCCATTTACGATCAGATCAATACCCTGCACGTCGGCGGCAACGCTTGCCAGGCTCTGGTCACCCTCTGTGAAATGCTGTCGGTTAACATCGCCGTCAGTGGTGTGGACAAAGTCTGCACCGGCATCACGAACGGCTTCGACGATCCTGCGGAAGCCAGCTGCGCCTTCAGGTAACTGGTAGTCAGGGTCGGTCACGGTTCCCTGGGAAAGCCGGATACCGACCGGATAGTTATCGCCAACAGCCTTACGAATAGCGTGAACCACTTCTACGACCAGGCGCAGGCGGTTCTCCAGTGAGCCGCCATAATTGTCATCGCGTCTGTTGAAATAGGTGCTCAGGAACTGGTTAAGCAGATAACCATTGGCGCCGTGAATTTCGATGCCATCGAAGCCAGCCGCTTTGGCATTCGCAGCGGACTGGGCAAAGCCGTCAATGGCTGTCTGGATATCGGCCTCAGTCATGGTGCTGGGTGTTTGCCAGGCCGTCTGGTCGCCGTAAAAGCTCAGGGGGGCACCCTTGGGAACAACCTCGCTGGGGCCGATCGGCTGGTCGGTGTAGTGGTTGGCCTGAAATTGGGCCCCGGCATGCATGAGCTGGACAAAGATCTTGCTGCCGGCTGCATGAACACGGCTAACAATTGTCGACCAGCCGTCAATGTGGGCGCCGTTGATAATACCCGGCTGGTTTGCGTAGCCCTGGCTGGCTTTGTTGTCAGTGTAAGTACCCTCGGTGATCACCAGGCCGAATCCACCTTTGGCGTAGCCTTCATAATGATCGGCCATAAGAGTGTTCGGCGTGCCATCGGCCTCAGCGCTGGTGCGCGTCATGGGGGCCAGAGCAAACCGGTTCGGCACTTCAATGGATTGGAAACTGACAGGCTGCATTGCGTCGCTCATAGGAACCCCTTAGGTTGTTGGAAAGCTACAGGCTCTGCATTCTCCGCGGGGCCAGAGAATTCTTAAACCGAAGATAATTGACCTAGCCCGTCAGTATTTTTGAACGAGTGATCAAGCGACTGTTTTTGCGGTAGCAATGGAAGACCGGTATAGACTGGGGGTATGAAACAACCCATTACCGGCTACCATAAAGACGAAGAAAACCACTGGGTCGCTCAGTTGGCGTGCGGTCATAACCAGCATGTACGCCATACGCCGCCGTGGGTGAACCGCCCCTGGGTCACCACGGAGAAGGGGCGGGAGTCGATGCTGGGGTTTGAACTCGACTGCAGGAAGTGTGACGAGGGGGCACCGAAAGATGAACGCGGTGTATACCATTGATAATCTGTCATCTCACAGATGGACGTCCACGGCGGCAGATAAAGTATAGTTAACGAACACGCCTTCAGGACTTCAAGTATCGTGAAGATCTTTGCGTAAGCACTCTTCGGCGTCTCGCTATTTAGCTGGCGCAAATGATCCCGACAGGGAACTCCAAGAAATGATCCAAAGGACCTTCTCAAACTACGTGGCACTGCTTCCCGCCGGTGTTGGTATGACAGTTCTCTTGGCAGCCTTTGCGGGGGGAGTTGCAGGCAGGCTGGCGGGACGGCAGTCGAATCGGAGGGTGAAGGCAGTGAAAGACGTTCACCATCAGGATGCGTTACGCACGCGTGAGGCGGAGTTCCGGACGCTGGTAGAAACCATGCCGCAAATTGTCTGGGTCACCCGCCCCGATGGTCGCCACATCGACTTCAATCAACACTGGCTGGATTATACCGGGCTGACCCTCGAGGAGAGCCTTGGCCATGGCTGGAACCCTCCTTTCCACCCGGAAGACCGGGGGCTTGCTGCGGAACGCTGGCTGCAGGCGATTAACAGTGGCGAACCCTATGAGATCGAGTACCGGCTACGTCGGTGGGACGGGGTTTATCACTGGATGCTCGGCAGGGCACTGCCGATGCGTGATGCTGAGGGCAACATTATCAAATGGTTTGGTACTTGCACGGACATTGACGATCTCAAGCGAACCCAGGAACGCCTGGATGAGGCCCAGCGCATCGGAAAGATCGGGGACTGGGAATACAATCTGGTCACCGAAGAGACCACCTGGTCACCGGAAGTCTACAGGATATTCGGAAGAGACAGTCGGCTCGGCCCCCCCCGAACCTTCCATGACAGCGCCGCTCTCTATGATGCTGAGAGTGTCGTTGTTCTGGAAGAAATGATCAGCCTGGGAATCACGTCGGGCGAAGCTCAACAATTTGACCTTCGAACGAAGGGCGGCGACGGCAAACAGTCTTATGTCCAGATCGTTGCAGTGCCAAGGAAGGATGATCGTGGCGAGGTGGTAGGTCTTTTTGGCACAGTTCAGGACATTTCCGAGCGCAAACATGCCGAACTGGCGCTGCATGCCCGGGCCCAGCAGCAACTGCTCGTGGCAGCGCTTGGACGGTTTGCTCTGTCTGCTGCGAGTCTTGATGATGTGTATGCCGAAGCTGCGTCGACCATTACGGAGGGGCTGAATGTGGAGTTCAGCAACGTCCTGCTGCTGAATGGGCCTCAAAATCCCCTGGTTCTGAAGGCGGGCATCGGATGGGGGCCAGGATGGCTCGGGCGCCATCTGGAAGACCCACTGGAGCAATCACAGACTCATCGGGTTCTTGCCTCCCGCGAACCGGTCATCATTCATGATTTCGGTAACGATTCGAGATTCACGCCGTCCCAACTCCTCTCCTCCCATGGTGTCGTCAGCGGTGTCGATGTGCTGGTGGACGGAACTGAAAAGCCTGTTGGAGTGCTGGGGGCTTACGCCAGTACGCCCCGTAAATTCTCAACCGATGATGTCGGTTTTCTGCAAGGGGTTGCCAATATTCTTGGAGCTGCAGCCGAACGCCAACAGGCCAATGATCAGCTTAGTCACATGGCCCTTCATGATCCGCTCACAGACTTGCCCAATCGTCTGCTTTTAATCGATCGGCTCAACATAGCTCTGTCGCAGGCCAAGAGGCATGGTCAGCAGGTTGCGCTGCTTTTCCTGGACCTCGACCGGTTCAAGCATGTGAATGACGTATTCGGGCATGCCCTGGGCGACCATGTTCTTCATGAAGTGGCGAAGCGCCTCACCCACTGTGTACGCTCGGAGGATACGGTAAGCCGACAAGGCGGCGACGAGTTTATTGTAGCGCTGGCGGGAATTGAGGAAGAAAAGGATGCCGC
>JAWWAM010000397.1:0-3367 GCA_033721715.1 Marinobacter sp. | reverse complement strand
GATACCCGATAGGTAACGGCCACCAGCACCCAGATCAGTCCGGCGGCAATCAACATAGGCTTGGATTTGCGCAGGTGGATCCGCTCCTCCAGCATCACCAGAATGTAAGCCAGTCCAAATATCGCTAGCGCCAGATAGCCTACCGGATGGGCAACAAGATTCATGGAATCAACTCCAGTTCACGACGAATTTCATCAGCCGTTGGTCGCAATTGCGCCAAACCTCTCCTGGCTCGCCTTTGGCCCAGGTAGAACAGAATCGGTGATGCAACGAAAACCGATGAACTGGTGCCGATAACGATGCCGAACAGCATAGGCAAGGCAAAACTTGCTACGGCCACACCGCCAGCGATGCCCATGGGCAGCAGCGCAAGGAATGTGGTCACCGAGGTAAAGATGGTGCGGGTCAGGGTCGAGGAAATGCTCTCGTTCAGCAACTCCAGCATCGGCCGACCGGGTGTTCGGCGCAGATTTTCACGGATACGATCGAACACTACTACCTTGTCGTTGACAGAATAGCCGATCAGGGCAAGAAGCGCTGCCACAGCCGTCAGATTAAACTCTATGCCAGCAAGGACAAAGAAGCCGATGGTTTTGGTGATGTCCAGCGCAATGGTCAATGTCGCAGCCAAAGCGAAGTGTGATTCGAAACGAATCCAGAGATACGCGAGCATGCCGGCGCCGGCCAGCAGAACTGCCAGAATCGTGGCATCACTGAACCCACCGCTGACTTTGGGCCCGACCATATCGACCCGAAGAAACTCGGCATCCGGCTGCGCAGCGAAAACAGCGGTTTTCAGCAGTGCCACCTGCGAAGCTGTTGCACCGGCCTCTCCCTGTTCAACGGGCAGGCGAACGAGGAAACGCCCGGCAGCACCGAACTCCTGGATAGCGGCCTCCTCAAGCCCATGGGACTGCAACGTCGTTCGCAATTGCTCCACCGTTGCTGTACCGGCCTGCACCTCCACCACGGTACCGCCGGTGAAATCAACGCCGTATTCGAGCCCGGGCTGGACAAGCAGGCCAATGGCAGCAATAGACAGCACCGCCGACACCAGCAATCCGGTCACTCGGGCGCGCATAAAGTTCACACCCCTCTCGCTGAGGCTATCCAGCCAGGCGATTCCGGAAATCACCAACGGCTCCCGGGCCCTGCTCCGAATTCGCCACTCCATGATCAGCCGGGTAACCGCAATGGCGGTGAACAGGGAGGTCAGCAAACCAATACCAATAGTGACTGCAAAGCCCCGGACCGGGCCGCTGCCAACCAGGAACAGCAGGCTGACGGCGATCAGGGTTGTGACGTTGGAATCCAGAATGGTTGTATAGGCCTTACCAAACCCTTGCCTGAGAGCCATCCACGCAGGCTTGCCCTTGCGGGATTCCTCCCGGATACGTTCGTTGATCAGGATATTGGCGTCCACGGCCATGCCGATAGTAAGAATAATTCCGGCGATGCCCGGCAGTGTCAGGGTAGCGCCTAACAGGCTCAGCACCCCGAAAACCAGCCCTATGTTCACCGTCAGGCCCACGCAGGCGATCAGTCCCCAACGTCCGTAGAGTCCTACCATGAAGGCAATCACCATGGCTGCTCCCAGCAACCCCGTGATCAGCCCCATGGCTATGGCGTCACTGCCGAGGTCAGGGCCAACCGTGCGCTCCTCCGCCACATGCAGTGGGGCGGGTAAGGCGCCAGCCCTGAGCAGCAAGGCCAGGTTGCTGGCCTCCCTGGTTGTGAAGGCACCACTGATTTCGCCACTGCCACCGCCGATAACACTGCGAACGACAGGTGCCGTGATTACCTTGCCATCCAGCACGATGGCGAGGGCACGGCCGATATTCTCCCGGGTCATATCAGCGAACTGGCGCGCGCCGGCATTGTCCAGCTTGAAATTGACAATCGGTTCGCGGGTATCCGGATTAAAGGCCATGTGGGCGTCACGGATGCGCTCGCCGGCCATTGCAACCCGATTCTCAAGTTGATAACTGCCTTCTCCCACGGCAGCTGGCAGGACCACTGTCAACACCTTACCCTCAGACGTTTCCCGGGCTACCCAGTGAAAGCTCATTTTTGCCGTTGTACCCAGCAGATGCCGGATTTCACCGGGAGCGTCGACACCCGGCATCTGCACCAGGATACCGTCGCTGCCCTGGCGAGTGACACTTGGGTCCACCAGCCCGGTTTCATCCAGCCGCCGGCGTACCACTTCCAGGCTTCTTTCCACGGCATCCCGGGATAAAGTCTCCTGCCACGACTCAGTCAGTGTGAGCACCAGTCGGCTGCCATTCTGATCAACGTCGAAGCGACGTGATCCATCCGGCGTTTCCCGGGCCAGTGCGCGGGCAAGACTGGCCGCTTGCGATACCTGCCCGGTCTGACGGATCGGCAGCTCGACCCGGGCGCCAATCATTTGTGAGCGTCCATAGTGAATGCCTGCCTCACGCAGTGTCCTGGACAGTTCCTCTGCGATGGCCTCGCGTTCGCTGGCAAACAGTTCTTCAAGATCGGCCTGTAACAGCAAATGCGAGCCACCCTGGAGGTCGAGCCCCAGGGAAACGGTGTTCTTCAGGTACCAGTCGGGGAGTTTTCCGGACAGGTTATGGGGCAGGATATTCGGCAATGCGCTCAGCATACCGAGCACGATCACCAGGCCGTAGACCACGGCCCGCGAACGCAAAGATTTCATGGGTAATCCTCGAAAAAATGTCAGTTGTGTGTAGCAACCGTCCTTGCGGAACAGCCATAACCAGGAGGAGGATTACGCTAGGGGTGGTGCTCTGGGGAGAAGCCGTGAAAAGCGGCGACACGATGCTGCGTCGCAAAGGATTCCGGTGACAAGGACAGGCTGGATGATAGCAACGCCCGCAACCGGCTGAGGCCAGGGTAACCAGTCGGGCATGTCACTGTCAGGCGCGGGTCCGATACTGCTGACCGTAAACGACGTTTCAATACGCAGTGTCTCGGAGTGCACAGCAACGACCGGGTGCTGAAGTTCACTGACAATACGGGAATCAGGGGAAGTTCCGGAAGATAGGAAGTGGAAGCCGCCAGATACGAGGAGAGACAACATCAAAACCAATGACAGGCCAACGAATGGCACTGCCATCGGCCGGTGATTGTTGAATGTGGTTTTGTCCATGCGGTCTCCCTCAGGCTGCGGTATCAGTCTGGGGCGAGGCTGTATACCCGTCAACTGAATCCTGCGCTGGCGCGGGAAACTACGTAGACAAAAGGATTCAGGCTCGGCTTTCGATAAACTTTCGGAGGGGGAGCATGAATCTGCGTAAGGGTACGAAATACGCTGGGATCAGCCAACCCTTTGCTGGCACCAGAAATGAAAAAGGCAGGCCAGTAACAAACTGGCCTG
>JAWWAM010000396.1:0-3367 GCA_033721715.1 Marinobacter sp. | reverse complement strand
GGATCCTCGACCACACGCTCGTTGTCCTGCGCCACCTTCGTAAGCAGCTCCTGTACCTGATCTACATCGGAGCCATAGGCAACGCCGACGTGCAATATGACACGGGTAATCGAGTCCGACAGGGTCCAGTTGGTCAGATCCTGGGTCACGAAAGTTTTGTTGGGAATGATCTGTTCCTTTCGGTCCCAGTCAACCAGTGTCGTAGCGCGAATACGGATACGGGACACCGTACCCGTGATACCTCCGATGGTGACAGTATCTCCGACGCGGATCGGTCGCTCGAACAACAGGATGATCCCGGACACAAAGTTGGCGACAATCTCCTGAAGACCGAATCCCAGGCCCACCCCGAGTGCGGCTACCAGCCACTGCAGTTTGGACCATTGCACCCCGATGACCCCCAGGAAGACCACCACGCCAATTAACACCAGGGTATAGGTGGTGAGGGTGGTGATGGCATAGCCCGTTCCGGGTTCAAGTTTCATCCGGCTGAGTACCATGACTTCCAGGGTACCGGGCAGGTTTTTCACAGCGAGCACTGTTCCCACGCCGACCAACAGCGCTAGCAGCAAGTCACCAAGGGTAATGGGGAGCGGATCTCCGCCTTCTAGATCGGTAGCGATGGTCCAGAGTGTGATGTTGTCGAACAGCTGGAGGGCGGGGATCAGACCGGCCCAGAACAGCCAGAGGCCTGAAATGACCAGCGCGGAAACCAGAATACGCAATAGTGCAGTACTTTGCTGACTGATATCCTTGAGGTCCATTTCGGGCATATCGAGGGTTTGGGGCACCCCTTCGCCGGAGGATTCGGCCGCTTCCTTGTTGTCAGCAACCTTGCGCTCCGCTTCCCGGTGTTCCCGCAGCCGCTTCAGGGTCAGGCGCCGCTCCCTGACCGAAAGTGCCCGGAGGCCCACGTAGAACAGCATGGCGTTGAATGCTATCCAGCAAATGCTGATGAACAGATTCCGTTCCAGCTGCAGGGCGGTATAGTGGTATCCAACCAGTGATGCCACTACCAGTAACAGAGGCGTTGCAACCGCCATCACATGCAGGGCCAACAGGAACCTGTTCTCGGGCCGATCGGCCCGGACGGCGCTCATAATGCGCTGCGCGAACACGGACAGGGCAATGGATACGGTGGCAAAAAGCAGGCGTCCCAGACTGCCTTCAAATTCTGAGCCACCGGGCGTGGCAGTGGTTGGCAAAATAACGGTGATAGGAATGATCACCGCAAGAAGGAACGGAAGTTCCCGCCGAATGGCGCGCAGCGAGTCGATATGCCAGTGGAAATGGGCGTCTCCCAACCCGCCGCGGCGTGCCACGTTCTTGATAAACGCCAGCAGGAGGGTGACAAGGGCCGCCGTGGCCAGGCCCTTTGAGAGGGCGGAGTAAAAATCGTTGCCTTCCATCAACAAGAGCGAGCCGACGGCCAACACCAGTACGCCGGGCAGCGCCAGTAACACACTGTTGGCAAACGCATACAGCGTAAAATCAATACGATCACGGCCGACGTTGCCTACGTACTCGCCGTTGGCATCCAGGTTACGTTTGACCGCTCGCCGCTTGATCAGCAGCAATGCCAGAAGGACAGCGAGAAACGCTATTCGGCCACCGCGCTCCTTAACCGATTTATCAACGGCATCGGTGAGCGGCTCAACCCGCAACTGCCCGGCAAACCAGGTGACGGCGTTCACCAGTTCCGTCAGGGTGGATGCTGCCACCACAGGCGCACTGGGCAGCCAGAACAGGCGCTGGTGCAAAAGAATCTGATATGCCTCTACGCGATCCTTGAGGGCCGATACTGTACTGTAATAGTCGTTCAGAACCTGGATGTGTTCGGTAACCCCCTTGTGCAGCTGGCGGATCAGGCTGGCTCTCTGGCTCCTCAGCTGGTCGCGGGCGTCGTCGCCCGGGTCGATGATGGCCTCGAACTCCTCCAGTCGCAGCTGCTCCTCACGCGCTGTCGATAGCTGGTCTTCTATGTCCAGAATCAGGTCATTCGCGATGCCTTGACGCTTCAGACGTTCCAGCCGTTGTTTGAGCAGGTTCGCGTAGTTACCTGTCAGGTTCAGGCCGGCTTTTTCAAGCCGAAGCTCAAAGCTCTCGTATTCGTCGTTGAGCCGGTTGAGAAGCGATTCTGCGTAGGTGAGGCGGCTGCGGGTAGACTGAACCGCAACCAGGCGTTGATCCAGAGACGTTCTCAGGGCCTGTATCTGTTGCCGGATATCTGCGGTCTCGGTGTCGGGAAGCTGGATCTGAGGTGGGGCCTCTGCTTCTGCTTCCAGTTCAGGCTGAACAGCGGGTCTTGCTTCCTCGGGCTCCTCTTTTTCTTCTTCGTCAGCTGTCTCCGTGCTTTCCTTCTCTGTTTCCTCACCGCCGCCTTCGCTGGGCTGTTCGGCGTAGGCAGGCGCGGCGGCACAGACCAGTACTATTGCCCATATCAGAAAGAGTGAGCGGAACCAGCGGCATGAGCTTGGGCTGGGGCGGTTCATGTCGGCGCGCTCCTTGCGGTAGATGGTAAAGTCACGTTCAAGATTAGACGAGTTCCTTCATGTAATCAGCGGTTACCGAAGCCAGTTGCGCAGCTTGATCACAAGCACCTCGGCGTCGGTGAGTTTATCGCGGCGAGCAAGGAGCTCGGCCAGCACATCCGGCCGGTCGGTAATAATATTGTCCACCCCCATGTCTATAAACCGGGACATGGCAGCGGGGTTGTTTACTGTCCACACATGCAGTTCCTTGCCGGACTGGCGGGTTTGCGCAACGGTGGCAGGCGTAACCCTGTTTTGTCGCAGGCCCAGAATGTCGAAGCTCTGTTCCCAAAGCGGACCGACAATGAACTGAGCCAGCAGCGTGGTTCTCAGTTCAGGGGCCAGTTGCCGTACTTCGGCCAGGACGGACCACTCGGCCGCGGCAATCACGGTGCCTTCAATGGCCGCCATCTTTTCCAGCAGACGGATCACTTCCCGGGTCAGGCCGGGGGTGTCCGGGTCGGGTTTTATATCAACGTACAGACCGGCCCTGCCACGGGTCGTGGCGATAACTTCCTCCAGAGTGGCAATGCGTTCATTACTGAAGCGGGCGCCAAACCATGACCCGGCATCCCGCTCGCGGGCCTCTTGCAGAGTAATATCAGAGATTTTGCCCCCCAGGCCGAATACCCGCCTCATATCCGCGTCATGCCAGAGCACGGGCACGCCGTCGGCCGTCATACGAACATCAATCTCAATGTAGTCCGCTCCGTCTGCGATGGCTTGCTCAATGGCACTCAAGGTATTTTCAGGTGCCTTGAAAGCACTGCCCCTGTGGGCAGTTATGGAAACTTCGTCCTGTTGTTCGAAGGATTGCAGAACGAACCACGCCTGGC
>JAWWAM010000395.1:0-3376 GCA_033721715.1 Marinobacter sp. | reverse complement strand
CTAGAGATCGGACGGAACATAGGCCCGCTCGTCCCAGACCCTGTAGCTTTCAAGGAACTCATTCTGGCTTTCGTAGACGCGTTTGAAGTCAGCATCTTTGTCAGCTTCCTGCTTCATTACCTTGTCGGTAACCGCTTTCAGCTCCTTCAGAACTTCGCGGGGGATCTGGTCAGCCTGGACACCCTTATCCTGGAAGCCCGCCAGTACAGCGCCGTTCTTGTACTCGCCTTCGGCCAGGCCAAGGGTGGTTGCGGCTGTACAGGAAGCCTCAACCAATGCTTTCTGTGCGTCAGTGGTCTTGTTCCACTGGTCCTTGTTGATCAGCATGTACTGGGCGGTAAACTGCTGGTGCCAGCCCGGGAACAGGTTGTACTTGACCACCTGGTCAAAGCCGAGAAGCTGGTCAATGGCAGGCATGGAGAATTCAGTTGCATCAATGGTGCCTTTCTCCAGAGCCTGGTAGAGCTCGCCACCGGGCATCATGGTGACAGAGGCTCCCAGTTCTTCCAGAACCTTGCCACCCAGGCCGGCGAAGCGAATCTTCAGGCCCTTGTAGTCTTCCAGGGTTTCGATGGGATCTGAATACCAGCCGGCTGTTTCAGGCCCGATAATACCGCACAGCTGAGCGTGCACATCAAAGCCCTTGTTGGCATAGACTTCCTGCAGCATTTCATGGCCACCACCATAGTAATACCAGGCCGTATAGGCCCATGGCTTCATGCCGAAGGGAACAGCTGCAAAGAGGGGGATAGCAGGTACCTTGCCCTGATCGTAACCGATCCACGTGTAACCTGCTTCGACCTTGCCATCGGAAACCGACTGCAGGATATCGAAAGGCGGCACCAGCTTGCCGGGCTCATAGACGCGAACCTGGATGCTGCCATCAGAAGCGGTAGTGAGGTTTTCGGCAACCCAGGCGCCAGGGGAACCCAGGCCGGGGAGATTGGTCGCAAAGGCAACCGGCATTTTCCAGCGCAGGTCATCAGCGAAAGCCGATCCCGTGGTCAGGGCGATCGCACCGGCGATACCGGTAAGGGCCTTGAAGAGTTTCATTGGCAAGTCTCCTAGCATTGTTGTTGTATTCGGCCACACAGGACATTTCCCGACAGGCCTTATCCAAGTGTAGTCAGACATCGCAGGAAACGAGACGGACAAGTAAATATTTTCGGGTCCAACGAAAGCGCCAGTCTTGTTTTCTGCGTTGTTCTGACGTCCTGCAGGCAGGATATAGCAGACACTATGCCAATCATTTTTTTATTATGTTTATCAGAAAGATAGGATTGTGGGTGGTCAGATTAGACTGCAAATAGTCCGAACTTCCGGACAGATATAGCCATCAGTCGTAGGGGTTTGTACGGATGACAGGACAACTGTCCTGAATTCAGGACATCTTTGCCAGTTTTTCATACAGTACCGAGCGTGAGATACCCAGCAGCTTGGCCGCCCGGGTACGGTTGCCACGGCTTGCCACCAGGGCTTCTTCAATAGCCTGGGCTTCCGCATCGGCCAGGGTTTTGGCAAGGGGGCGCACCGGCTGCGGCAACAACGAAGAAGCCGGCCGGTTGCCACTGCGGGGAAGTACCTTGAAAATGGCATCGGCATCCAGCAGACCGCCATCCTCCCCCATGGTCAGTGCCCGTTCCAGTACGTTCCGCAGCTCACGTATATTGCCCGGCCAGTCATAACCACCCAGGGCGGCCACCCCCGCATCCGTAATTTCACCCCTTATCTCGAGACCATCGCAGATTTCTCCCAGCAGGGCCTCACACAACACCCCCAGATCCGCCAGGCGGTCCCGGAGTGGGGGTATGGGGATCTCCAGCACATTCAGCCGGTAATACAGGTCCGACCGAAATTCACCCTCAGCGATCATTGACTCCAGATTACGGCTGGTTGCAGCGATGACACGCACATCCACCGACGCCACCTTGTTCGAACCCAGCGGCTCTATTTCACCTTCCTGCAAGGCCCGCAGCAGCTTCGCCTGCAGCGGCAACGGCATATCACCGACTTCGTCCAGGAACAGTGTGCCGCCGTTGGCCAGCTGAAACTTGCCGTCGCGGGTACGGCGATCGGCGCCCGTGTAGGCACCGGGGGCTACCCCGAAAAATTCGGCCTCCAGGAGGTTGTCCGGAATGGCAGCAACGTTCACGCCCACAAACGGTTTTTCGGCACGTGCGGAGACGGAATGAATCGCCTGGGCCAGCACTTCCTTGCCGGTACCTGTCTCACCCAGAAGCAGTACCGGCATGTCACGGCCGGCTGCCAGCCGGGCCCGTCGTTTGACCTCGAGCGCGGCCGGGCTGGCACCCACAAAATCGGCAAGATTGTAGCGGGTGCCACGGGTCTTTTTGGCCAGGGCCTTGCGGGCAGCCGCCAGGTCCTGATGCAGGCGACGATACTTGGCTACCAGCGGCGTCAGCGGTTGCAGGTCGTCATACAGCACAAACGCCACGGCCCCCATGATCCGGCCCTCGTCGTCGTAAAAAGGCAAGCGGGTTACCACCAGCTGTTGCTGGTTATGCTCCATGATGTCGAGCAGCAGGGGTTTGCCCGTTTCCACCACCTCCGGCATACGGGTATGCGGAATCACCTGGCGGACCAGTTTGCCGATGACCATCTTCGGGTCCCCGAGCCCAAGCAGGTGCGAGTAACTGCTGTTGATCCACGTTATACGGCTTTCGTGGTCAACGGCAATGGCGCCGGCACTGGCTTCCTCGAACATGGGAAAGAGGGCCTCGATCAGGTCCCTGGTGAGCCCGCTCTTGTTGTTATCTGTAAACAGCTCAGTCATGTACCCTGTACCACCGGGTTGGATAATATTCATGGTAATACCCATGGCACCCGGCGAACCGGGTGCAGTGACAGAAGTATATGGCGCCCCCGGAACGGGGGCAAACAATGCCGGCCCGGAATCCGAAGGGGCCGGCCAAACGTTGCATCAGTCCGGGATTTGCACCTGGTCATCGCTGAACAGGATGAGATCGTCGGCATCCGGATTGGCCGCAATCGGCGTCAGATTGGCAGCGGACAGCGGTGTCGCAATATCGCCTCGCGGCACTGTTCTGACCACCTGGCTGGGAGGCAATGCCTGCTTGTCGGCAAGGCTTGCCCACACCAGATCAAGTGCCTGGAAGTAGTAGTGGTGCAGGGGCACATAGCGATCCGCAATTCCGGGAAATCCGTTAAGCACATCCAGATGATGGGCGTTGAGAATCTCGTAGTACCGCAACCTGCTGCCACTGCCTTCGACCCGCTGGTTGAGACCGAAATACGGCCGCGAGGTGTGATTGATCGGCAGGATGGCATCGGCACGGCCAGTGACGAAAACTGACGGCTTTCCTTGCAGGTTTCCGGAGGCACGAACCTGTTCAAT
>JAWWAM010000394.1:0-3376 GCA_033721715.1 Marinobacter sp. | reverse complement strand
GGGTTCCAGCTTTTCTTCGCCGAATCTCTGGATACCTTTGTGCAGGATCTGCAGCGGGCACAGCCCACTCTGTTCCTCTCTGTACCGCGCCTGTGGGTCAAGTTCCAGCACGGTGTGCTGCAGAAGCTGCCGAAAGAGAAGCTGGACAAGTTGCTGAAGGTGCCGCTGTTGAACAAGCTGATCAAGAAAAAGGTACTCAAGGGCCTGGGCCTGAACAAGGTCAAGCTGGCCGGCAGTGGCTCTGCTCCGTTGTCTCACGACGTGCTGGACTGGTACCGAAACCTCGGGCTGGAACTGTTGGAAGGCTACGGCATGTCCGAGAATTTTGCCTATTCCCACATGAACAAGCCGGGCCGTTCGCGCACCGGTTACGTAGGTGAGGCGCTGCCCGGTGTGGAAGTGAAGATTTCCGATGAAGGTGAAATACTGGTGAAGAGCCCGGCCACCATGATGGGCTACTACAAGGACGAAGAAAAAACCCGCGAAACCTTCACCGAAGACGGCTTCCTGAAAACCGGTGACAAGGGTGAAATTGACGAGATGGGCCGCCTGAAAATCACCGGCCGCATCAAAGAGATCTTCAAGACCAGCAAGGGCAAGTACATTGCTCCGGCGCCAATCGAGAACCGATTGATGTCCCATGAGGCCATCGAGATGGTGTGTGTATCCGGTGCCAACCAGACCCAGCCCCACGCGCTGGTCATGCTGGGTGAGGAGATTCGCCCGAAGATGGCAGACGAGGCATTCCGCCGGGATATCGAGGCCAGCTTCAAGCAACTGATTACCGATGTGAACAAGACAGTTGATCCCCACGAGCAGCTGGCGTTCATTACCGTGGTCAGTGACGAGTGGTCCATCGAGAATAGCTTCCTGACACCCACACTCAAGTTGAAGCGCAATGTGGTTGAGGATGCGTACGGGGAAAAGGTCGATAGCTGGTACGCCAAACGCGAGCCTGTCATCTGGCAGTAAACCGACGTTAGTCGCATAGGGAAAGCATTGAAACGGGCATAAACTGAGGGCATATTCAGGAGGGAATATGACTCAGTTAGCCCGGTTTCAGAAACGCATTCACAGCATGATTCCGCTCTCGGAAGCCTTGGGTGTGGAATTGCTTTCCTACGACGGCCACGCGTTGCTGGTCAGCGCTCCCCTTGAGCCGAATCATAACCACCAGGGCACCGGTTTTGGCGGCAGTGTTTACTCCGTTGCGGTGATTTCCGCCTGGGGCCTGGTTGAACTTGTTCTGTCTGACCTGGGGCTCGCCGGCAATGTGGTGATACAGGTGGGAGAAATCGAGCACATCGAACCGGTTGAAGGGGACTTCTATGCCCTTTGCCGCCTCCCCGGTGGTGAGATTCCGGATCGTTTCCGCAAGAGCCTTGCGCGCCACGGCAAGGGGCGGTTGTCTCTGATTGCCGAAGTCTATTGTGGTGAACCCTCAACAGAGCCGGTCAGTGAACCTGTGGCTGTATTCCAGGGACGGTTCGTGGTGCAGGGCGCTCATTCCAGGGCGGTCATTTAGCAAACGCTCGCCCACGTTGCGGCATCAGCTGATGGCGCGGGTGCCGGAGATGGACTTGCTCATCAAAATAATCGGTATGATGCCGGCCAGCACGATGATCAGTGCGGGCAGCGCACTGTGGGCCAGCTGTTCATCCGAGGCAAACTGATACACGTAAGTCGCCAGGGTTTCGAAGTTGAACGGCCTCAGAATCAACGTGGCCGGCAACTCCTTCATTACATCCACAAACACCACCAGAGCCGCAGTAATCAGGGTGCCCCTGAGCATGGGGAGATGCACCTTTACCAGCGTTTGGCCGGGCGTGTGCCCAAGCGATCGGGAGGCCATGTCCATGCTCGGTGTGATTTTCTGCAGGGCGCTTTCGACGCTGCCGGCCGAAACCGCCAGAAAACGCACGGTGTAGGCAAAGATCAGGGCGAATGCGGAACCACTGAGCAGCAGCCCGCTGCTGACGCCAAAGGTGTCTCTCATGATGCTGTCCACCTGATTGTCGAAAGTCGCCAGCGGCACAATCACGCCCACCGCAAGCACAGCACCAGGCATCGCATAACCGAGGCTGGATAGCCGCATCATGATCTGCATGCCGCGGGTATTGTGCAGCCGCCGGCTGTAGGCGAGGGTGACGCCAACGATCAGTGTGGTCAGCGCAGCGGTGCCGGACAGGAACAGGCTGTTCAGGGTGTTGCGGATAAAGTCGGTGTTCCAGCTTTCATCGAAGTATTCCCACGCATACTGGCCAAGGGTAATGGCCGGGAGCAGGAAGCCGAAAATAACCGGCAGCGCACAGACGGCCACGCAGATGAGCTGGCGCGGGAACGACATGGTGAAGCGGCGAATGGGGTCGCGGTTGTCCCGGGCCGCAAATTGCTGCTGTTTGCGCCGGGAGTATCGTTCCAGGGTGACCAGGATAACCACGAAAGCCAGCATGGTAGTGGCGATCTGCGCGGCACCGCCCAGGTTGCCCAGGTTCATCCAGGTGTCGAACAGGCCTGCCGTGAGGGTCTGGACGGCAAAGAAGTCGACGGTACCGAAATCGTTCAGTGTTTCCATCATCACCAGCGACAGCCCCACGGCAACGGCCGGGCGGGCGATAGGCAATACCACCCTGAAAAACGTGCTCAATGCTGAGTGGCCCAGGCTGCGGCTGACGGCAAATAAAGAGGGTGACTGCTCGAGAAATGCCGCCCGTGCCAGCAGGTATACGTAGGGGTAAAGCACCAGGCCGATCATCAGCGTGGCACCCTCCAGGCTGCGTATTTCCGGGAACCAGTAATCCGCGGCGTTACGCCAGCCAAACCATTCCCGCAGGGTGGTCTGAACCGGCCCGGCGTAATCCAGCAGGCTGGTGTAGACATAGGCGATAACATAAGCCGGTACTGCAAAGGGCAACAGCATGGCCCACTCGAAGAACCTGCGCCCCGGGAACTCACACATGGTCACGGCCCAGGCGGTGGCAAGGCCAATCGTCAGGGTGATGATGGCAACGCCGGCCATCAGCTGCAGCGTGGTGGTCAGGTAGCGGGGAAGGGTGGTATCGAGCAGATGAGGCCAGATGTTCTCTTCGGGAAAAAGCGCGAAGATAACGACAGACAGAACCGGAAGCACCACAATGGCTGTGGTGAGCGCTGCGGTAATCAGCCAGCGTTTCGAGGTCCGCCTGGCCAGCAGGGGGCTGTCTGCTCCGGTCTGCTCAGCGGTAATGGCCTCGGTCATAGGTTCCCTTGGAGTTTATGAAAAAACACAGGGCCGGGATTGTACAAAAAAGCCGGGACCAACGTCCCGGCTTTTTTAGGGAGAAGCGCTTAATCAGTTGTCGTAATCAACGCGATCCACCATCTTCACCGCGGCATT
>JAWWAM010000393.1:0-3387 GCA_033721715.1 Marinobacter sp. | reverse complement strand
TCAATTTCGAAGGCGGTTGCGTAACGGGCTTTGAGCTTTTCCGGAACGCGGTCAATCTGCTGCACACTGCCGTCAAAATATTTGAGGTCGTTGACCATTACGTTGTCCCACAGCCCTTCAGCCTTGAGATCGCGAACGAGTGAGGGATTCACCACAGTGAATTCCCCGGAAAGGTTCGATTTGACGAACAGGTTCTGGTACGCCGGTTCGATGGACTGGGAGACGCCAACGATGTTGGAGATGGTTGCCGTCGGTGCGATGGCCATGACGTTGCTGTTGCGCATGCCGTTCTTTGCAATCAGTTCGCGCACCGGGGCCCAGTCCAGGCGGTTGTCGGTGTTGAGGCTCAGGTCCCCATCGCGACGGTTTTCCTTCAGAAGTCTGATGGAATCAATGGGTAGAATGCCCTGCTGCCAGAGAGAACCTTCGTAGGTCTCGTAGACACCACGCTCACCCGCCAGCATGGCGGATGCACGAATGGCGAAATAGCTGATCTGCTCCATGGCCAGATCGGCAAATTCCACTGCTTCAGGGCTGGTATAGGGAAGATTAAGCTGATACAGGGCATCCTGGAACCCCATCAGACCAAGGCCGACCGGGCGGTGTTTGAGGTTGGAATTCTTCGCCTGGGGAACGGCGTAGTAGTTGATGTCGACAACGTTATCGAGCATGCGTACCGCCGTATCCACCGTGCGTTCCAGGCGCTGAACATCCAGCTCGCCATCGCGGATGTGGGCCGCCAGATTGATGGAGCCCAGGTTACACACGGCGATTTCGTCGGTGCTGGTGTTCAGGGTGATTTCGGTACATAGATTCGAGCTATGCACCACGCCGCGGTGCTGCTGGGGCGAGCGCAGGTTGCAGGGGTCTTTGAAGGTGATCCAGGGGTGGCCGGTCTCGAACAGCACTGTGAGCATCTTGCGCCAGAGCTGTTTGGCGGGAATGGTCTTGAACAATTTGATCCTGCCCTCCTCCGCCAGCGCTTCGTAGTGCTCGTAGCGGTCACGGAAGGCGTTGCCATAAAGATCGTGGAGGTCCGGCACGTCGTTGGGGGAGAACAGGGTCCAGTCCCTGTCTTCGCGCATCCGCTCGACCAGCAGGTCCGGCACCCAGTTGGCGGTGTTCATGTCATGGGTACGGCGGCGCTCATCACCGGTGTTCTTGCGCAGCTCCAGGAACTCCTCGATGTCCAGGTGCCAGCTTTCCAGGTAGGCGCACACGGCACCCTTGCGTTTGCCACCCTGGTTCACTGCCACGGCGGTGTCGTTGACCACTTTCAGGAACGGCACCACGCCCTGGCTGCTGCCATTGGTACCCTTGATATGGGAGCCCAGCGCCCGCACCGGAGTCCAGTCGTTGCCCAGTCCACCAGCCCATTTAGAAAGCATGGCATTGTCGCGGATGGCGCCATAGATACCTTCCAGATCGTCCTGCACGGTGGTGAGGTAACACGAAGAAAGCTGTGAATGCTGGGTGCCGCTGTTGAACAGCGTGGGTGTGGAGGCCATGTAGTCGAAGGACGACAACAGGTCATAGAATTCGATAGCGCGGGCATCGGGGTCATCCTCCTTCAGGGCCAGGCCCATGGCCACGCGCATGAAGAACACCTGGGGCAACTCCAGGCGGTCGCCTTTCCAGTTTACGAAGTAACGGTCGTAGAGGGTCTGCAGGCCCAGGAAGCCGAACTGGTAGTCCCGCTCCGGCTTGATGGCAGCTCCCAGGCGGTCCAGGTCAAAAGCGGCCATGGCCTCATCCAGCAGCTCGCAGGCGATACCCCGGTCAATAAAGGCGCTTAAAGCCAGCGGATAAATCTCGGCAAGCGGAAGACTGACAGGCAGCTCCAGTGCAGTGGCGGTTTCCAGCCGCAGTTGCTCCAGCAGCAGGCGAGCCGTCACGGCGCTGTAATCCGGTTCCTGCTCAATGCGGCCGCGGGCGGTCATGATTAACGCGGACAGCCCTTCTTCCTCGGCGATACCGTCGTAAAGGTTTCTCAGCGCCGCTTCGACCAGGGCTTCACCGTCGATGCCCTCCAGCCCCCGGCTGGCATGCTCCACCTGGACCTTCATCGTGCCAAGATCAAGCGGGGCCACCTCGCCACTGGTTTTCTTTACTGTCAGCGTAGGGTGGGCTTCAACCGGCGCCAGACTGGCGCGCTCCTGGGCGTGAGCTTCGCGGTAGAGCACATAGGCGCGGGCCACCTTCTGCTCCTCCGCCCGCATCAAAGCCAGTTCCACCTGATCCTGAATGTCTTCGATATGTACCTTGCCGCCGGCTTTCAGGCGGCGACTGATGGCCTGGATGACCTGCCGGGTAACCCGTTCCACGGAATCGTGAATGCGGGCGGAGCCGGCAGCTTCATTACCTTCCACGGCAAGGAATGCCTTGGTGACGGCAACACTGATTTTGGCCGGATCGAATCCAACCAGGGTGCCGTTGCGTTTTATAACCTGGAGGGAGGCCGTGCTGGGCCTAGCAGATTGGCCGGGCTCGGCCAGGGTGGCTGTGGACATGTCGGTTCTCCTGAATACGCGTTGTTTCTGTGTCCTTCGCGTAGGCAGAGAGAATCGGAGGGCAAGACCGCAGGTCCACATCGGCACACGTGTGTGGGATTACGGTTCCACGACTCTGCTCAACCTTATACGCGAAGGTGCAGTTGTATCCCTGGCAGGTCTTCGGACTCAGGGGCGTGAACCTTCTGGTTCGGCCTTACGTAGCGACTTCCCGGTGTTAACCAGTGTCTTGATGCCACGCTTGTTCCCCAATACCGCTGCGCGTCAGTTCCGGATTCTCACCGGATTCCCGGTACCCTTCTTATTACTGCCCCTCCTTATTACAGGGGAGAACATGGGATAACGGTTAATGCCTGATCAACCATTAATCACCATATTTGGTACCTAACCAAGGATAAAAACACTATATACAGTAAAGCTAATAGCAACAAGGCACTTTTTCCCCGGTTGCAGGTCAGTAACCGGAACTACCGGAGAGCGTCATGAAGCACGTACTGACATACTTACTGGCACCCCTCATCCTGGCCATGGCCGTCACCCAGGCGCTGGCAGACGGTGACAACAGTTCACTGATAAAAGCGTTTTCCGGCATGACATCCCTGGAAGATGGCTGGGAACCACTGGAGTTTCCGAAGATTGACAACCACAGTCGCTACAGCCTGGTTGAACACAATGGCGAACAGGTAGTTGAGGCTATCACCGATAACAGTGCCTCGGGACTCATTGCCCGGGTGTGGGTGCAACCTGGGGATTCCCTGATCCTGCGCTGGCGCTGGAAGGTGTCCAATGTGTTCGAGCAGGGCGATGCCCGCAAAAAGAACGGTGATGACTACCCGGCTCGGATATACGTAGCGTTCGAATTCGAGCCTGAACAAGC
>JAWWAM010000392.1:0-3391 GCA_033721715.1 Marinobacter sp. | reverse complement strand
GGGAAAACAATCACTGCCTCGCCGTTGGCCAGCATCTTTGCGCAGTTGGTCGGGTCGCCCAGTACCGCTCCAAACTCGTTCAGCAGGTTGCCAAGGTAGGGCACGGTGGGGAAGAAGCGTTCAATCATTGCCCGTGGGATGCGTGGCTTCTCCTCGCGGGAAGCCAGGGCGTAGGCAATCAGCAAACCGTCAATCGGTAACTGGCCGCTATGGTTGGGCACAATCAGTACAGGGCCCTCGGCTGGTATTTTCTCCACCCCCGTCGCTTCCACCCGGAAATATTTCTCATAGATCTGGCGGGTGAGTGAAAAGCCGTACTTCATTACCTCGTTGTTGTAGCCCCAGGGGTCATACCCGAGCGAGCCAATGGGCTTGCGGATTCGATTGATGTGGCTTTCCAGCTCCGCCGGTATCAGCCTGGATTTCAGAAACGATGCTAGACCCATTTGGGCTCCCTGTTTTTTAAACCCGTCCAATCATAACGCCAAGAGTGTGGCTTTGGCCTTCATTAAGCACACGGTAATCACTGAGAGCATTGGCGGTTTCGACGCATAGCATGGACTGCCAGGCCTCATCCGGGAAGTCTGATAACCGCGCCGCCTTTTCAGGGCCAGGATTCCACACCACGGTGGAGTCACTGCCGATGGCGGTCAGTTTCCGGAATCCCGCCGGAGTAGCGACGATCAATGGATTGCCACTTTCATAAATGCGGTCGGTTTCACCATCAAACTGCACGGCGCCCTGCTGTGTGTGATAACTCCAGTCTTCAAGGGAATCAACGTAGCCACAGCCCTCCAGTCCCTCGACCCGGGTTTGGCGGATATCCGGGGTAGGCAGGTAGGTATGGAGCGCCTGGCTGAAAGCGAGCGGCTCTGTTCCGGGATTGGTTGTGCTCAGTACAAGCTGGCACCCATCGGCTGAGAAGTTGAACGTCATCAATAACAGGGCACGACCCTGCCATGTATCGGCGAAGTCGGCGTTGGCATCAAGAGAGAGGCTGATTTCAACTTCCTGGGCCGTTTCGCGCACATCCTCCAGTTTCCATACGGCGGTGCGGGCAAAGCCATGGGAAGCGTCAGTCTGTATTCGTCGTCGCACTTCCGGCGGATTTTTGTCCGGGACACCAAACCATGGCCAGCATACCGGAATACCCCCACGAATGGCTCGCCCCGGTTCAAAGCGGGCAGTGTCACTGAGCCACAGCCATTCGGGTTCATCACAGGGCGCAAAATGGGTGAGGTGGGCGCCTTGTATAAACACGCGGGCGCGGAACTGGGGATGGTGTACTTCTATGGCTTCCAGTTGCCCGACGGTTGCCCAGCGGGTGAATGACCAATGCCCGGGTTTCAGTGTCACTTGGTGCCTCTTTACTCGCGTATATCGTGGCTGCACGATCGCTTTGGGGGTGTTACGGCATTTGCTTACGGTCAGGGTAAATTAAAACTGTCTTTACGGCGAGAATCCGGCCTAAAATCGCTAATCCCCGCCGGAGTCTGTTTAATGAATGACCAGTTTGCTGCACCCACACTTCCGCATAGTCAGCCGCCTCCTGTCGTCTGCGACCAGTGGCTCGATGAGCTTGCCGATGGCCTGACGGAGAATGGCTGGATCAGCCAGGATGTGGCGTGCCGCCTGGGGGCGGATCTACTGAGCGGTCTGCGTAATGAGGTCCGGATACTGGACCGTACCGAGGCACTGAGGCGTGCCGGCGTGGGGCGCGGCGCCGACCTGCTTCGGGATCGGTCAGTGCGCAGGGACAAGATTGCCTGGCTCCAGGGCATGACCGCGGTGCAGGCCGAACTGTTTCAATTTTTTGAGGCCGTTCGCCTGGGGCTGAATCAACGTCTGTTCCTGGGACTCAGGCGCTTTGAGGCTCACTATGCCACCTACCATCAGGGAGACTTTTACCGTCGCCATGTGGACAGCTTTCAGGGCAGGGCCTCGCGGGTTGTGAGTCTGGTGTTGTACTTGAATGAAGGCTGGAATGAAGCCGATGGTGGGGTGTTACAGGTTTACAATCGTGAGAACGTGAATGAAACCTGTGGCACGGTTCTGCCGGAGGAGGGACGCATGGCGCTGTTCATGAGCGAGGAGGTACCTCACGAGGTGCTACCCGCCAACCGCACCCGGTACAGCATTGCCTGCTGGTTCCGTTGCGATGAGGTGCCGCTGCCATTGTAGTGTCTTTACCATTGTAGTGCCGGAACCCTTTTGCTAATATGCGCGCCGCTTTCGGGGATTTCGCCCCTAAGCCCGTTATGGTGGCTCCATTGGTGCCTTCGCAACGATAAACCGTGAACCCGGTCAGGCCCGGAAGGGAGCAGCCGAAGCGGTGGACTTGTGTGCCGGAGTGTCGCTGGTGGAGTCACCCCCAGATCCCACCGAGTTTGATACCTGAAGATTTATCGCGATGCACGCTGATTAACATCGTTAAGGCGAAGGCCTTGATTTAGCGGTGCCTACTTCGATATTGATCCGGGTGCTGGGGGACTGTACCTGGATTAAATCGAGCAACGTATAGACCAGAAAAATCAAGCCGAAAAACTCCATCGATTCCTCTGCAGTTTGAAACAGACGATAGTTTAGATCAGCCTCCCCATCTTGTGACTCAAAATAGTTACCGCCAAGCATCTCGACCCCAATGGCCCCACCAAGGAAGATTGCAGCGGAAGTCCCGAACAAAATCCGATAACGAGAGCCTAATCTCCAAAGGGTGGGGGCGACAATGATGCCCAGAGCTATCACCAACAAGGCGTAGGGTATTACCCAGGCAAAATATAACAGCCCTCCCGTTCCCACTGCTTCCCGCACAGGCCGGATTAACAGTTCGTGAATCGAGGCAAACTCGTCCAATGATAGAAACATAAAAACGACTGATAACAGCAGCCAGGTTTTTCTTCCGGTTTCTGCGGGGTCACTGACGCGCCACAGGAAAAGGAACAGAAGGCCGTTTAAAAACAGCAGCAAACTGGCGTAAAACGTCGGAACATTCCCCTCGAGGGCTATGTTGAATAAAGGCACCAGCCCTTTTACATAGTCGTGTCCGAGCCCATAGGTCAGGAGGAGACCAATGCTGTGAGCCACAAAGAGTGCCAGAAAAATCCCGCACAACATCGCAGTCACGCGGAAGGGGGCCACGACGATCCGTAAGTTTTTAGAGGCCATAGACTACAAACTCCCTGTTTGTCGATAATTTCCGCGCAAGGTAGAAACTTCAAGACGAGATGTCGAGCCTCAGCCGCTGCGGCAATATCAGTGTAGCTCACCGCATTTAAGCAATGATATCGACTCCTCTTCACGCGTTAATGGCACACGGTTCTGGTCTGCTGGAGGTTCCTTGCTGACTTCTTCTGACACGGTGACCGTGCTATGGTTAAACCCATTTTTAACG
>JAWWAM010000391.1:0-3409 GCA_033721715.1 Marinobacter sp. | reverse complement strand
CGCCGCTACAACCTGCCGGTGAAACTGATCGTCATGGACAACCAGTGCCTCGGCATGGTCCGCCAGCAGCAGGAACTGTTCTACAGCAACCGGGAAAGCCAGATAAACCTGGACGACAACCCGGATTTCGTTGCCATGGCCCGCGCCTTCGACATCCCGGCGTTATACATCGAACGCACCGACCAGATCCGCCGCGGCATCGAGACCATACTGGCTTTCAACGGCCCGATGCTGCTGCACGTTGCCATCAGCCGCGAGGAAAACGTCTGGCCCATCGTCAAACCCGGCGCCAGCAACCGCGAGATGATCGACGAAACCCGACGCACCACCACTGCCAACAAGGAGCAAGTAGCATGACCCCGCAAACGGATAGCCCAATGCCCAGCTACACCCTCAACTGCCGAATGTCCCGGGAAGCCGCCGCCCTGGAGCGCCTGTGCCAGGTGGTCCGCATCCGCGGTTTCCGCATCGCCACCATGGCGGTAGAGTCCGCTGGAGACCATCTCGATATCGCCCTGACTCTGGAAGGCACCCGCCCGATCACCATGCTCCGGTCCCAACTGGAGAAGCTGCACACAGTTTCAGAAGTCGTCCCTGGTCAGGGTTCTGGGGTTCGGGTTCAGACGGCCTGAGGGGCTTGGAGTTGCCCTCTTTTTGTAGCCTGTTTGGTTTGCGGGCGGATACGGGGGGTGGGGGTATTTTTTCTTCTGGAAAAAGAACTCGCTTCGCTCAGACATCTTTTTCCTTGCCAGAAAAAATACCCCCACCCCCCTATCGACGTGCAGCACAGGGATACCCGGGTCGAGTGGGCCTTCTTGTGCACTGGACGTCCGACGGCTCTAGATTGACCTTACCGGTAGCATTTTTCTTTTACGCGATACGGTCGTGGTCGGCTCGGCGCGGGGTGGTATCTGGATTTTTTGCCAGAAAAAGATGTCTGAGCGAAGCGAGTTCTTTTTCCAGAAAAATACAGATGCCACCCCGCAAGCCCGCCCCACAACCGGCAGGCTACAAAAAAGCAGGCAACTCCCAACCTAAAGCAGATCACCAAGCCTTATAAGGCAGGAACTTCCCGTTCATGGTAACCACGACACGGTCCCCCTTGGGGTTTTCTTCTTTTTCGATGTCCATGGTGAAATCGATGGCGCTCATGATGCCGTCGCCGAATTTTTCGTGGATCAGGGCTTTCATGGTGTCGCCGTACACGCCGACCACTTCATACAAACGATAGATCAGTGGATCCTGGGGCACGCCGCCGTCCCAGGATTTCTTCGGGAATTCCTGCAGGGCAAAGGCTACGTCCTTGTCGAGGCCCAGGGTCTCGCAGAGGGCGAAGGCCTTGTCTTCGGAGAAGCTGTTCATGCCGAAACACGCCGAGGTGGTGAACACCGGCGACATGCCGATGGACTCGGCAATGGCCTCCCAGGTCATACCCTTGGCGACTTTGGCTTCCAGAATTTTTGCGGTCATCAGTTCTTTGTTCATCATGATCCTATCCTCTTATGACAAGGCCACTCTCTCTCCAAAATGGACCAATGTCAGTGCTTGTTGCACCGTTCTGGCGCACAGATGCTGCCCAGTACCTTCTGGCTACCGGCAATTACAAACATTGGTCATCGGAGCAGGGTTCATGCCATGTTTCAGGCGGAACTGGGGGCGATCCCTAGCTGGGCCAGGGCGTAGGTCAGTACAATCCAGAGCACCATCATCAGGGGCAGGTAACGGCCCACCAGGTAAATCCGCCATTCCCACCAGCGGCTCTCGGTGCCCAGCACGGTACGAATTGTCTGGGGCGGTATAAACCAGCAGAACAGGGCCGCCCCCAGCACCCCGGAAAAGATGATGACATTGCCGCCGGCAACCCGGTCAACCACATCCAGCACAGGTTCACCGGCGATGGTCCATTCCATCGGGGTAAAGCTGAGCGCCGAGGCAGTGCCCAAAACCAGCATCACAACGGTGACAATGGATACGGCTGCGGTATTGCTCAACCGGAATTCCTCCGCCACGGCCGCGATCATGACTTTCAGCCCCGCCAGGCTCGAGCTGAAAGCAGCCGCGAAGAACAGACCGAAAAACAGAATGCCCACCCAGTAACCACCGGCCATATCCTCAAATACCCGGGGCATGGTCACAAACGCCAGCTGGCTGCCTTCCGTAGGCTCCAGCCCGAAGCTGAACACGAACGGGAAGATCATCCACCCTGCCAGCAAGGCAACACTGGTCTCGGTGCCGGCAACCACCATGCAGGCCCGGGGAACGTGCGTCTGGCGGGGAATAAAGCTGCCATAGGTCACCAGGTAGCCCTGTCCGATCGCCAGTGTGTAGAAGGCTTGTCCGAAGGCGAACGCCCAGAGCTTGCCATCCGCCATGCGGCTCCAGTCCACCTGGAAGAAGAAATCCTTGGTCTGTTCCCACCCGGGTGTTGAGCTGGCAAAGATCACCAGCCCCACGATGACCAGCAGCAGTACCGGCATGAGAATTTTTGACATCAGCTCAATGGCTTTGACATCCCTTGCCAGAACCAGGGCCGCCAGCAGGGTGACGGCGATGAAATACCACAGGGAATTGAACCCCCCCGTGAACCCGTCAAACACCCGCAGGTCGTCACGTACCGCATCCACGGCGTAGCCCAGGGTCCACCCGGTAATCACCAGATAGTAGCTGGTAATTGCCATGGTGATCAGCACCACGAACCAGCCGTAGAAAGCGCCGAACCGGTTCACCTGGCGGAAGGTCTGCACGGCACTGCCCTTCGATAACCGGCCAGCGGACACTTCCAGAACCATAATCGGGAGCACCACGAGGATAAGTGCGATCAGGTAGGCAACGACAAATGCCCCGCCGCCGTTCTCCCCCACCATGTAAGGAAAGCGCCACAGATTCCCCAGACCGACTGCGGCCGCGGCCATGGAGGCAACAAAGGCCGGCTCGGAACTCCACTGTTTTCGGGATTCTTCAATGAATTCGTGCTTTCTGGTCATTCCGGATGCGCGCTGGTCAGAATATGTGTAAGCCCTCCGCAGTCTATCATCGGGTCTTCACAGTTTATGACGATGTCAGACCGGTTCAGCACGTAGCTCTTGCCGGTGATGGTATTTTCGACCACCTGGTGGGAGCCTTCCTGACGCATACCCGTGAACTCCCCGATAAAGCCCGTCTCCCTCAGGGAAACAGTTTCCAGGCGGTCGCCGGGGCTGATGGTGCCCTCGTAGTGCATCAGTGCAAGGCGCGCCGAGGTTCCGGTGCCCGTGGTGCTACGGCAGATCACGCCAGGATGTACATAGGTTGCCGAACGGGAACGGTAGGAATGATCAGACAACTGCTCCACCGGCCCCATGAAATGGAGAAACGGCAAGGGCCCCACATCACCGAGCGTATAGTGGGAGAATCCCCGCTCTGCCTGGAT
>JAWWAM010000390.1:0-3426 GCA_033721715.1 Marinobacter sp. | reverse complement strand
TCTTTCTCGGACTTGATATCTTTGGCCAGCTCTGCGGCCATGGCTTTGAGTTTTTCTTGATCCACTTGTGTACCCACGATGGTATCCTTTTGAAAAGATTACTCAGTCGTGGGCAGTTACACAATTTGGTTTACAGGCTCGCTTTCCCAGATTGGTCTACTTTCTGTCTCTAACGACACATTTTTCATCCCCTTCCAATCCCGGCCCTCAGTTGGGCAGAACGTCCCGAACTATGAGGAGCTGGCGAGGGAAGGCTTTTCAGATTATGGGTGGTGATTGCTGGCGAGATTATAGCCTAAAGCCGACTTTCGACGGCGAGTATAATGATGACCATGATCTTAAGGTAGGCCGAAGATTTTTCGATTATCTTCGTGGAATCAGATGCCTGCGATGGCTCACCCCCTTAATCGGGATGTCAGTCTGTACGATCACTGTTCGCTCTGAGCAAAATCAGTAAAAAAGCCCGGGAGTTATTGACCTAATAGAGCTACCTGCTTACTTTGAGTGATCTCCTTATTGAGATGTGAGTCGCGGAAAATGTGGTCGCGGGGACTTCTATATCATGTTAACCGTACAAACAAGGAAAGGTATGAAGATCACCAAGATGTTGCCTTTACTCCTAATGTTGTCGGGATGTGTCGGCCCGTTGGTTCCTGTGAAAATATGGATGAAGTGCCCCTTCAGCTGAAGCGTGATGTCCTTTCGATGCCAATTTATAACGAAAGTCAGCTTTTCCAGAAAAAATACAGCGTTATAAATATCGTTGAAGGAATTTCATGTAAAAACAAAGCATGGGTGTGGGCTTGAAATAAAGTTGGTAACAAATCAGCGCCGAAGGCCGCATAAAATGGATTTGCGAACACGACCCTGGAAAATAGAATAGGTAACTTTTGGCAAAAATTCGCTGTTCAAACGCCGGAAAGCCTGCAACCCGTACTAATAAAGTTGGTAACTTTGTACCGTTTTCCAATCCTGTTTAGTTGTCAGCCCTGGCTGTGCGAATAAGGTATCCATTCGGGCGAGCAATGGTGTAACGGTCGTTGTCCCTGGTAACGGTCCAGGTTTCCTGAATCTTTCGGTCATCAACCAGAAGCGTTACCTGTACTCGGTCGTTACCAGTTAGGAGAGTGCAACCTGGTTCATCATTACTGGGGTCGTTGTCTCCGAACCCGGTTTCACAGTGATCAGGTCCAAACACTCTTGCGGTTCGGTCGTCGTCAATTTGAACTTCGATCCCAGCACCGAGCATGACATCCGGCTTCGGCTGGTTATCCATGATTTCCTGAACCTGGTCGCAACCCACGAGCATCGTCAAAAGAGCTGCCAGCAACCCCTTCATTGGCATCATCTGCTTACCCTTCCGGACTCCCATTACTCATAAATTGCGCATACGCCAATTGCTTGCCAGTCGGCTTCCCTTGGCTCAAAACCATCAACCCATGGCCACTCAATGTTTACATCCATCGTCTCGGAAGCAAAATCGCAGCGCTCGTGATTGATGAAATCTATTTCCCAATCACCATCCTGGTACGCGAAAGCACAAACTTGATCAAACCCGTTCGGCACCGTCGGTAGATTGAAGCCTGGCTTTACTTTCGTATGCTCTTTAGTCGCCATAACACCCCTCCTGTCGGATTCCCATCATAAAATTGTCGTTCGCTTCGATACTCGCCATCCGGTCTTATGGCCAAGCCATACCAGGACAGCGGCCACAACCAATGAGCAGCCCATCACGAGACCAAACCCAAGAAGTCTCAGAAAAGCATCTTGCAACTCATCCACCTGGCTAGCAGACATATCGACTGCCACCAGGGACACGCCACAGAAAACCAAGAACGGGGCGAGGTAAAAGATCTTAGTCAATGGCCACCGCCGCTGTTCTGCAACTCCCGCGAGGACCGACACTGCGAGTCCGACTACTAGGAGCCCCGCTCCGATAAATGCCATATTGTCTATCATGCTAAGCCCCTTTGCCGGATTCCATCATTCTATTTTGTTAGGGACACACACCCAGCTCGCTAACTCTTTGTCAGAACCATCAAGGCCTGCCTTCCAGGTGTCGCCCGCATGTTCGCAAGCAGGCTGTGACGCAAAATCGCTGACGCTATGAATGGCTTTGCCGTCGTAGGAGGTGCCCGCATTGGCGAGTGTCAGTATCAAGATCCATTTCATAAATCTTTACCCCGGCGAATTCCCATATCGTCAAACAAACTTGAGGGACGAGATTTTTACTACCATGTAACTGTTTCCCGGTAGCATTACTGCGACCCCGCCATCCAGACAGCCTTCTGAATTCCACTCGATGTTCGCAAAGGCGAATTCCAGATCCGATCCAACCAAATCCTGATGGTCTTTGGATTCCAGCACCGTCCCTTGTACCGTCGCGGCCAAAATATCAGCAGGGTTTATGCCTTTTAGATTCATCATCATTGGATTCCAGCTTGCACTGCTCGCGCAGCTCCTTCAGCCGCGCGGGATCGGCCGCGAGCTCATCAACCGAGGGCAACGCCGATGGCGTCGGTGCTTCGGACTGGCCGCAGGCCGTGAGGGCCAGGACACATAGAAGCGGTATGATCTTCTTCATGGCTCGAGTTCCTCCAAGGTATCGATCTGGCTGGATGATGTGAACTAGGCGCCCTCCGAAGACTCGATGGTCTGTACCCGCTCGATGAAACGAGCCAGCGTCGCCGAGGGTTCGCGCGTCGAGCGCAGCAGGTAGGTCGTAAGTTCTGGAGAGCAGCCCGCCAGTGGGCGACCAACAACCCCGGATTCTCGGCAGGCTGGGATGTTCGACTCTCCCGTCAATCCCAGGGCGAAACCGGCTGCCACAAGCGCCATCATCAGGTCGCAGGAGGCCACCTGCTCCGCGACCAGCGGCTCCACTTCAGCCTGGCGCAGGAAACGCTCGACTTGGCGCGCATGGCCTTCGCACGCCTGTGGGTCACATAACACCAGTGGATAACGCAGCAGTTCTTCCAACGGAATGCGCTTGTGGGACAGGATGGGATGGCGCTCCGGCACTGCCACCACCAGCGGCTCGCTCCAGGCCGGAGTGGCGACGACGCCATCCCCGACCTCATCCGACTGGGCAAAACCCACGTCATACAAATCGTCGTGCAGTCCCTTGATCTGCTGCGACAACGGCACTTCAGACAGGCGAATCTCGACTTCCGGCTCCTCTTGCCGGCATAGCGCCAGGAACGAGGAAAAACGCGACGGGGAGATCCCGTCCGAGAGAGCCACCCGCAGTTGACCGCGGAACCCGTTGGCGGCGGCCTTCACGCTGTCGCGAGCTTGTTGCAGCGCAGTGAACACACGCGGCACATGCTCCAGAAACAGCCGCCCCGCATGCGTAAGCCTCGTGCTCCGCGTGGTCCGCATGAAAAGCTGTGTGCCTAGCTCCTCTTCGAGATCCTTGATTGCACG
>JAWWAM010000389.1:0-3443 GCA_033721715.1 Marinobacter sp. | reverse complement strand
TGCCTGACGTTCGGAATCGATATCACCAGGGAGCCCATTCCGGTAGTCCCTGCGGCCCACTATACCTGTGGTGGCATCGTCAGTGACGAACGGGCACGTACCGACATCAACCAGCTTTATGTGGTTGGCGAGGCCGCTTTCACCGGACTGCACGGCGCCAACCGTATGGCCAGCAACTCCCTGCTGGAATGCCTGGTCTACGGCCGCGCCGCCGCCGCAGATATCACGCGGCGGGAAGCCGATATACCATCACCCCCAGAGGCTCCGGACTGGGACGAAAGCCAGGTAAGGGATTCCGATGAGGACGTGGTAATCTCCCACAACTGGGACGAACTCCGGCATTTCATGTGGGACTATGTTGGCATTGTTCGAACCACCAAGCGTCTGCAGAGAGCCAAACACCGTATTGACTTGCTGGAGCGCGAAATTGGCGAGTTCTACAGCAATTACCGGGTGTCCAATGACCTTCTGGAATTGCGTAATCTGGTCACCGTTGCCGACCTGATCATCTGCTCGGCACTGCAACGCAGAGAAAGCCGGGGCCTGCATTACACGCTGGATTTCCCGGGACTGCTCCACGAAGCGAAGGACACCGTACTGGTTCCTACAACCTATAGACGATCCGCTCCCTGACCGGGGCGCTTCAAACTGATCCCACTGGGCAACTGAGAGAATTCATGTCTGATAACACCGACTTTAACCGCCTGTGGTGGCACAGCCGTCGCGGCATGCTTGAGCTGGATGTATTGCTGATCCCGTTCCTGGAACAGGCCTACCGGGATCTGCCGGCAGAAGACCAGGCGCGCTACGAAAAACTGATCACCTGCGAAGACAGCGATATGTTCGAGTGGTTCATGCAGCGCAGCCGCCCGGAAGACCCGGACCTTCAACGCATCGTCGATATCATTCTGAACCGTGTCCAGCCGGATTGACCTGCGGATTTCTCCATCCCATCCAGTGGCGTTTCTGTGCGCCCTGCCCTGGCTGTTGCTGACGGCCCTGGCGGTGCTTATGCTCAGCACTTTTGGACCGGCCTGGCTACTCCTGAGCCCGCTCCCCTTCGCCGGCGCCATTGTCCAGTATCGCCGCAGCGGCTTGCTGTCAGGCCCGAATGCCGTGACCGGTTTACGGGTGGAAACCCAGCGCCTCTACGCTCGCCTTGGCTCCGGTTTGGAAGTTCCCGTGCTACCCTCCGGTGAAAGCCGGGTAAGCGCCCGGTTTGCTATCTTGAAACTGCGACGTACCGGCTCCATATCCACTACGTATCCTGTGGTTCTGGTTGCACTCAACCCGCGGCTCTGCAACACCTCCCCGGACGCCTTCCGCCAGTTGCGGGTATGGCTTCGCCTGGGGTCGCCTGCCGATGCAGGGAAGACGGGTGGCCAGCAACCCTTAAATGTTCAGGAAACCCACTGATTCCGGAGCGTTCCATGTCAGATACCGAAAACCGGGCCAGCCATCCGCTGCCTCATCCGGCCCGCGTTACCATTTCCGACCGGGTTATCGTGCGGATAACCGGTCCGGGAACCGACAAGTTCCTGCAGGGACAATTCAGCCAGCAGATTGATGATGTCACCCAGAGCCACTCGCCAAGGGCTGCCGCCTGCACTCCGAAAGGTCGCGCCTATTGCCTGACCCGGCTTGTCCGGGAAGGCGATGATGTACTGATCGAGCTGCCTGTGGAATTGGCAGACGACACCATCAGCCATCTGCGAAAATACCTGATGCTGTTTCGTGGCACTTCAATGGAGAAAGAAACCAACGCCGGGATAATCGGGCTGATGGGTGAGTCCTCGATAAGACAATTGCTGCCCGACGCTGCCGGCAAACTGGCGGCCCCAGGGGATGCATTGCCCGTGAACGGCGGCAGTCTGATACGAACAATGGACACCGCCGAAGGGCTGGCCCGCTATGAGCTGTGGCACACCGGTGATCTGGATTCGTCGCTGCAACAGTTACTGGATGATCTACCGGAAATAGCTCTGGCGGACTGGCATGCTTCGGAAATTGCTGCCGGCGTGGCGGCGCTGAGTCCGGCCACCAAAGAAGGTTTTGTTCCACAAATGCTGAACTGGCAGCATGTCGGAGGCATTCACTTCAAAAAGGGATGCTATACCGGGCAGGAGGTGATCGCCCGCATGCATTTTCTGGGGCAACTCAAAAAAAGCCTGTTTCGCTTTGCTATGGGCCAGACCACGACTCCGCCAGCTTCGGGAGAGGCTGTCATGGCCGGTGATCGGCCGGTGGGCACAGTGATCAGCTCGGTGGGTTTTGCCGATGGCACCGCCGAACTTCTTGCCGTGGTGCGCCATGATTCGGTGGATTTCAGCCTCGTACCGGAACACGCGCCAGAGGCCGCCCTCTCCCTGCTTCCACTGCCCTATTCCGTTTCCGAACGTGAACAAACAGGTACGTCTGATACATAAGTTGACAGGACGAATCCGGAAAATTTGCTATAAAGTACTTCATATAACTGCACATTTTGGCCTTTCCGGATTCTTCTGCCGGCCAGGTAACATTCAACAGGCGGACCATAGTTGACCATGTCGAATATTGTCGAAACCATTAAAACCGATCTGACCGATGCCATTGAAAACGACAAGCTTGTACTTCCGACGCTTCCGGAAGTGGCGTTGCAAGTACGGGAAATCGCTGAAAATGAAGACTCCGCGATTATTGATCTGGTGAAGGTCATCAGCAATGACACGGCGCTTTCAGCCCGCATCATCCGTGTTTGCAACAGTCCGTTATTCCGTGGCAGCCGCGCGATTGAAAACCTGAACATGGCAGTGAGCCGCCTTGGCATGGCCTACACCAGTAATCTGGCCATGGGCCTGGCCATGGAGCAGATGTTCCAGGCCACCTCCGACATGATCGACAAGCGCCTGCGGGCCACCTGGCAGAAGAGCACCGAGGTGGCGGGTGTATGCCATGTGCTGGCGCAGCATTACACCAAACTCAAACCGGACCAGGCCACTCTGGCGGGGCTGGTTCACCTGATCGGGGTGTTGCCGATTCTGCGTTACGTGGAGGACCGTGATATCCAGATCAGCAGTATCATGCTGGACAATGTGATTGATGAGATTCATCCACGCATTGGCGCCACCATTTTGCAGAAGTGGGATTTTCCGAAGGAGCTGCAGAATGTGCCTCTGGAATATGCAAACCTGCATCGTGAGGTGCCGGCTGCAGATTATGCGGACCTGGTTTTGATTGCCAACTTGCAGTTGGTTGCGGGTACGGATCATCCCTGGACTGAGGTGGACTGGAAGACGATTTCGGCGTTCGATCGTCTGGGGCTCGATCCGGAGGTGGATATGAGCGAGGAAGAGGATCTGAATGCGCAGATGGAAGCGGCTATGGCGCTTCTTAAATAGCCTGATAATTTGGGGGCTGGCCGGAGGCGGGGGTATTTTTCTTCGGGAAAAGAACTCGCTGCGCTC
>JAWWAM010000388.1:0-3447 GCA_033721715.1 Marinobacter sp. | reverse complement strand
TCTCTGGCGAAAGTCTTTTCCTGCCTACAGGCGCCGTCGTTAACGTACACTCCTGCGACGCAGGGAAGCCGGTGAGAAATAGCGGCGGTTGGGCACATCATCCGTAAACTTACGGGTGGAGGGTTCTTCGGTATCAAGACCCAGCACGTGGTAGCGACGTGCCTGGAGATCGTGATACACATCCAGAACAGTCCAGACGCCCGGCAGCTCATAATAGTTCTTCGCCATACCCATGGTCACGCGCCATAGTTCGCCGCGGCCGTCATACTGGTCCAGCAGCACGGTATTCCAGCTATCCGCATCCACATAAAAACGACGTTTGCCGTAGATGTGGCGCTCACCCTGCTTCAGGGTAGCCTCCACAACGTGCACACGGTGCAACTCCCAGCGGGTCAGGTCCGGATTCAGGTGGGAAATACCCAGAATTTCGGAATAGGGAGTGCCTTTCTCACCAAGACGGTAGTTGTTGTAAGGAATGTAGATCTCACGCATTCCTTCGTAGTTCCAGTTATACCGGTCCAGCGCGCCGTTAAAGATATCGGTATCGTCGGCGGTTCTGAGGTTGTCGGCAGCTGCAATCGGAGAATCATAGCCCAGATTCGGGGCACGACGAACGCGACGCTGGCCGGCATTATAGCCCCATCCATTACGCGGATTGATAATCTGGTTCAGGGTTTCGTGGATCAGGATGGCACCGCCAGCGAGACGGGGTGGAGACTGGGTGAACGAAAGATAGTAGAAAATAACGTTGTCCAGCTCTTTTTCACTGCCTTCCGGATTGTAGTAATTGAAGAAGGCTTCCTGCTGCGAGGTAACCAGGGAATAATCCCCGTTGGTCTGAACCGCAACCTCACTGGAGCGGCGGGTTACGGAAACTCCGCGCCAGCGGGTCAGGTGGTTCCAGATCACCTGCCAGGCTTTTTCTTCATCGTTGCCGTGCAGAATCGGGAACGGATAGCCGGCAAAGGCGCCATCAATGCCCTCGCCCTCACCGACAACCTCTGCTTCAACCGCGTTCTCTTTGGTATTTTCAGCAACCCACTCCGGTACCGCATGGGTACGCCGGCTCTTGTAGATCGGAATACGGAATGTGGTGGGATAGGTATCCAACATGGCACGAAGGCCGTCCGTCAGATACTCGTCGTACTGCTCCATGTTCGAGGCGTTGATGGTAAACAGCACCTCATCATCCGGGAATGGATTGATGTGGTGCTGACCACTGCCATTATAGCCGTCGGGTGCTTCAGTCAGGCCACCGGTCCAGGGTGGGATGGTTCCAGCATCGTTACCAGCTTTCACTGACCCAAACGGAGTCAGGTCCTGACCGAGGCGAGCGGCTTCACTGGAGGAGACAGCAGCACTGACTGGCATGGCGAAGACAGAAAACGCAAACAAACTGCCCAGAATTACGTTGTTTTTGTATTTCATTGTTTAACCTTAAACCTGTCTGAAAGCCCTGTATAAGGCTTTTCTTATTGTGTTGTCATGGAATATCGGCTCCTGACAGATTAGCCGATTGGCCGACATTGTCTATCGACCGAAAGTGCGATTTTGTATCCGCCTGCGACAGGTGCTGTGAAAGCCCAGGCGAATACTCCTGTTATCCATTTCCTCTACTGACCGGCAAGGCTTTTGTGGACTACCTCATAGACATCACGCGACAGACCGGCTTTGTCCCTGATGGATTCGAGCGCGGTCTTCATCTGCGCACCATGCACCGGCGCGAACTTGCGCCACCGAGTCAACGGAGACACCAACCTTGCTGCAATTTGCGGGTTGCTGTCGTCCAGCCGGCGTACCTGTTCTTCCAGGAAACGGTAGCCTGAGCCATCCTCTGCGTGGAACGCTGGCAGGTTCTGGCCAGCAAACACACCAATCACCGAGCGGATCTTGTTGGGGTTTTTCCAGTCGAAAGCGGGGTGGGCCAACAGCTCGTGAATCGCGGGCAATCCGCCGGTACGGCTGCTACCCGCCTGGACGGCAAACCACTGCTCCACTACCTGCGGGTCGTCTTTCCATTGGTCATAGAAGGCTTTCAATGCCTCTTCACGTTCCTGGTCATACCCGGAGTTCACCAGTGCCCGCAACGCCCCCATTCGGTCGGTCATATTATCCGCTGTTTCAAACTGGCTTACTGCCAACTCCCGCCCCTGTTCGTCATCTGTATGAAGCAACCAGGCAAGCGCGGTATTTCGCAGGCTTCTACGGGCGACAGCTTCTGGCGTCACCTCGTACCGGCCCTCGACGCTGTTGCGTTGGTAGCAGGCAAGCAGATCATCCCGCAGGGCGGTCGCAAGATGCCCAAGCACTGTTTCACGGGCCTGGTGAATGGCAGGTACATTGGGTTTATCTGCCAGTTCAATCAGATAGGCTTCGGAGGGCAGTTGCAGCATTTTCGCAACCAGTGCCTGGTCCAGGGAGGCATCCGTTAACAAGCCGCGATAAGCCTCCGTCAGACCGGAATCAACGGCTTTGCCTGAGGTATCGCCCACAAGCCCGCTGATCACATCAACAGCCAGCCGCTGGCCTGCATCCCAGCGATTGAAACCATCCGGATCGTGACTCATAAGGAACACCAACTGCTCCCGGGTCCATGGGTAGTAAACCCTGACCGGGGCCGAGAAGTTTCTCAGCAGTGACGGAACCGGACGCTCGGGCACATCATGGAATTCAAAGGTGTGTTTGGCTTCTGTCAGCTCAAGCACCCGATCTGTCGGTGCCTCGGTGTCACTTGCGCTCAGTTTCAGCGGCACGGATTCACCGCCATTACCAAGAAGACCGACAGCGAACGGGATATGCTGAGGCTTTTTGCTGGTCTGGCCCGGGGTGTCCGGAATGCTCTGCTCGATGGTCAGGCGATAGATCCCTGCCGCCTGGTCATAGTCATCCCGCACTGTCAGCTCAGGTGTACCTGCCTGCTCATACCAGAGGCGGAACTGAGACAGGTCACGCCCACTGGCGTCTTCCATGGCCCGGACAAAATCATCAGTAGTCACAGCCTGGCCGTCATGGCGCTCGAAGTACAGATCACTGCCCTTGCGGAACATGTCGGGGCCAAGCAGCGTATGGATCATGCCAACCACTTCGCAACCCTTCTCATAGATGGTCAGGGTGTAGAAGTTGGTGATCTCCATGTAAGACTCGGGGCGCACCGGGTGGGCCATGGGGCCTGAATCCTCGGCAAACTGGGCCGTTCTCAGCATGGTGGCATCTTCGATCCGCTTGACCGTTGGCGAGCCCATATCCGCGGAGAACTGGGAATCCCTGAATACTGTAAAGCCTTCTTTCAGACTCAGCTGGAACCAGTCGCGACAGGTAACACGGTTACCGGACCAGTTGTGGAAATACTCGTGGGCCACGATCGACTCGATACGCTGGAAAGCCAGATCTGTTGCGGTTTCCTGGCTGGCCAACACACAGGAGGAGTTGAAAATATTCAGGCCCTTG
>JAWWAM010000387.1:0-3456 GCA_033721715.1 Marinobacter sp. | reverse complement strand
GGGCAACGCCACCCGTGTGGCCTGGGGCAGAACTATCCGCCGCATCATCTGGCCGTTGGTCATGCCGATCGACAGCGCCGCTTCGGTCTGGCTGCGGTCAACACCCACGATGGCGGCACGGATCGATTCGGCCATGTAGGCAGAAAAATGCATGGTAAGGCCCATGATGGTTGCGGTAATGCCATCGATCACGGTTAACGCACTGACCAGTTGCGGCAACCCGTAATAGAACAGGAACAGTTGCACCAGCAGCGGCGTGCCCCTGAAGAAAGAGATGAATACAATGGTCAGCTGGTTGAGCACCGGAATACGGAGTACGCGGATAACCGCAAACAGGCAGGCAAGTATCAGTGCAAGCACCATCCCGATACCGGCCAGTTGCAGGGTAAGGGGCAGGTACCTGAGCAGGACAGGTACCAGCCCCAGCATGTATTCGACGTTCAACACGTCCATAGGGAGTCAGGCCTTGGTGGGTGCCCCTCAGGGCTGGGCGATATCCGTGCCAAACCATTTCTCGGAAATGGACGCCAGGGTGCCATCGTCACGCAGGGCCGCCAGGGCCTTATTGACCTCATCCCGCATGGCCCGTCCCGCTTCGTTGTCGCGGAAGGGATAGGCATTAGTGATTTGTGAGAAGGTGGGGCCAGCCAGCTCTAGCGGCAAAGGCTTTTCCTTGATGATCTGGCTGGCGCTGACCCGATCCATCACAAAGGCATCGACGCGCCCCAGGGCAGTGTCCCGCTCCAGGTTGCTGTCATAGGTCTTGATCTCGATCTGGTCCGCGTAAGGCAGCTCACGTAAGAGTGCTTCGAAGTTGGAGCCAAGGTTAACGGCAACAGTCTTCCCTTTGAGATCTTCCACACTTGCGACCTCGGTGTTGCCTTTCTTGGTGACCACCTGGGCACCGTCATAGACGTAGGGCTCGCTGAAAATATACGCTTTCTGGCGCTCTTCGGTGATGGTGATCTGGTTGGCAACGGTGTCGATGCGCCCGGATTCCAGCATGCCAAACAGGCCGGAAAAGTTGGCGGTTTCGAACTTGATATCACGCCCCATCTCCTCGCCAATGGCGTTCATAACATCGACGTCGAAGCCCTTGAGCTCATCCTGCTCTACAAAGGTAAACGGGAAATACTGGCCGGACATTCCGACTCTCAGCGGGCCCTCCTGCGCAAACAAAGGTGCGCTTGCGAGCAGGGTGATCGTCAACAACGTGTTGATCAATAGCGTTTTCATAACAACTTCCTCCCAGCGTGGATCTTACTTGAAGCATAGTCGTGGGTGATAATTGGGCAATGATGCATATCATTGGCGGTTAATCAGCCTCTCAATATCCGTGAGGATACCAGAGGCATTGGTCAGGCGCGCCAACCAGCTCAGAGGGATGCGGCGCTCGCCGCCCACGCGATGCAGTGCCGCTATGGCCGGCCCGATGATCCAGGCCCGGCCACAGGAATCGCCCCCGCTTTCCGGCAGCAGGTGCTCGGAGGGGCCAGTGAGTGCGGAGAATGTTCTGGTTTTCTGAACAGGGAGTCTCGTCGGTCAGATTGATGTGTGTCACTCACCCTCATGCTTGATGGGTTCACACTGGAAGGGTACTCACCTCACAGGAAAGGAGATCCTTCAATGACCCGCTCGGATATTCCCGGAACAGCGCCCTCTAAACTCAAAGCCCATATCGATGCGCTGGAAGCCCAGGGCGTCGGTGTCACCCCCGACGCTTCCGCCCGGCACCTGCACAATGGTATCGATACGCCGCTGCCGCCGGCGGATCTCCATGGTGCCTATGTCAACAATCGGCCGCTTCCCACCGAAGGTATCGCAGACCGGCGCGCCTGGATTGTGGGTAGTGGTATCGCCGGCCTGTCCGCCGCTTTTTTTCTGATCCGCGATGGCCATATGCCGGCTGGCAATATCACCTTCCTGGAAGAGCAGGACATTGAGGGCGGTTCCCTTGATGGCGCCGGTAACGCCGAAGACGGTTACATCGTGCGCGGTGGCCGGGAAATGGAAATGACCTACCAGAATTTCTGGGATGTGTTCTCGGAGATACCGGCTCTGGAGTTGCCGGAACCTTTTACCGTGCTGGATGAATACCGCATCGTAAACGATGCCGACAAGAACTGGTCAAAGGCACGGCTGCTGGAGAAACAGGGCCAGATCAGGGACTTTTCGACCATGGAACTGACCAAGCGGCAGCAGCTGGAAGTGGTCAGGCTGCTGCTGGCGCGCAAGGAGGACCTGGATGACATCACGGTAGAGGAGTGGTTCAGTGAAGGGTTTCTGAAGAGCAACTTCTACACCTTCTGGCGCACTATGTTTGCCTTCCAGAACTGGCACTCCGTGCTTGAAATGAAACTCTACATGCACCGTTTCCTGCACCTGATGGACGGGCTTAACGACATGACCTCGCTGGTTTTTCCGAAATACAATCAATACGATGCTTTCGTGCGCCCGCTGATGAGCTGGCTGAAAAACCAGGGTGTTAACATCCAGTACGACACCATTGTCGAAAACCTGGAGCTGGAAACCTCTGGTGACACCAGAACGGTCACGGCGATCCAGTGCCATGGCAGCGAAGGAGACAAGACCTTTAACGTCGGCGAGCGCGACCTGGTGTTCATCACCACCGGTTCGATGACCGAAGACACCGCCTATGGCGATGACGACACGGCGCCGGAACTGAAAGAAAACGATAAGGCGGGCCCGGGTTCCGGCTGGCAGTTGTGGAAAAACCTGGCGCAGCAATCGGACGTGTTTGGCCGGCCGGAGAAGTTTTGCGGCAACATCCCCGGCTCAACCTGGGAGTCCGTCACCCTGACCTGCCGGCCCTCCCCTTTGATGGACAAGCTCAGGGAGCTGTCGGTCAACGACCCCTATTCCGGTTTTACGGCAACAGGGGGCATCATCACCTTTACCGATTCAGCCTGGCTGATGAGCTTCACCTGCAACCGTCAGCCACATTTTCCCGACCAGCCTGACGACGTGATTGTGCTGTGGACCTACGCCCTGTTGATGGACAAGCCCGGTGATTATGTGAAAAAGCCGATGCCGGAATGCACCGGCAAAGAGGTGCTGGCCGAGATGTGCTATCACCTGGGCCTGATTGATCAGCTTGACGAGGTGATGGCCGCCACTAAAACCCGGATTGCGCTGATGCCCTACATCACCGCCCAGTTCATGCCACGCGCCAAAGGTGACCGGCCCTGGGTCGTGCCGCAAGGCTGCAGCAACCTGGCCTGCATGGGACAGTTTGTGGAGACCCACAACGATGTGGTTTTCACCCTGGAAAGTTCGGTGCGCACAGCCCGGGTTGGCGTCTACAGCCTGCTGGGTATCAATAAACAGGTGCCGGACATCTATCCGGGCCAGTACGATATCCGCCGGCTGCTGCGGGCGACCCGTACCCTGAACAACGACGAGGCGTTTCTGGGCGAAGGCTTCCTGCGTCGCATT
>JAWWAM010000386.1:0-3479 GCA_033721715.1 Marinobacter sp. | reverse complement strand
GGAAACAGTTCAACCGCCCGCACATTACTGGCCACCATAGGGCGCAGCCTGGCATGAGTGACGAACCGATCAGCAGCCAGATTACCATCACGCATATTATATCCGGAGACCTCTGGGCCGGAGCCGAGGTTCAAGTCTATAACCTGTGCCAGGCGCTCAGTGCTCGCATGGGCGTTTCGGTGAGCGCTGTCGTCTTCAACCCCGGCATTCTGCACGACAAACTGGTCGAGCTCGGCATTCCAGTAACCCTGGCTGACGAGGCCCATACTGGCCCCTTTTCAATCGCAAAAGCCATCGCCACTCACTGCAAATTGCAGGGTACTGACATCGTTCATACCCACGGTTTCAAAGAAAACGTATTAGGGATACTTGGCAAGGAACTGGCCAGGGTGCCTTACTCGGTCAGGACCGTCCACGGCAATCCTGAACACGAGTTTTCGTACCGTAAGCCACATAAATGGCTAACCAGCCGCCTGGACATCTGGCTTGGCCGATTACGCCAGCAGGCGATTATTGCGGTATCCACTCAGCTTGAACACTCTTTGCAATCGACCTTTCCGGGGAAGGTTTCCAAGATTTACAACTTCGTCAATGTGGAAGAGATTCAGCAAACCTGGCAGCTCGAAAGCACCAATAACCCGAGCCATGAGCCATTGCTGGGCATCGTGGGCAGACTGGTTCCGGTCAAACGCGTAGACCTTTTCATCAGAGTTATCGCCTCCCTGAACGATGGGGGCTACCCCTGCCATGGAGCAATAATTGGTAACGGACCACTGGAAGAGAGCCTTAAGAAACTGGCGCATGAGCTGGGTGTCAGTGAGCGGATCAGTTTTAAGGGTTTTGTAAATCCCGCGATGAAAGAAATCAGAAAGCTGGATGCGCTGCTAATGCCATCCGATCATGAAGGGTTGCCCATGACGTTGCTGGAAGCCGCCACACTGGGCATTCCAGTGGTTGCCCACAACGTTGGTGGCATTCCGGAGGTACTTACAGGCTGGAAGCGAGGGGCCCTCGTGGACGAACAAACCCCTTCGGCCTATGCGAACAAGGTTCTCTCAATACTGCCAAGACAGCCCCACGCTGAAGACGCAGCAACAACACCTCCGATGGCAACGCCCCCCCCTGAGTTCGAAAATAAATTCAGCAGTCGGGAAAATGCTAAAAAATACGTTGAGCTATACACAAACATCCTGTCTTTATCCAGAGGCATTAACCTACCGACAACATCGTCCTGAACTTTGTTAGTAGTCGTTGCTTCAATCCAGGGTCCGGAGAGACCAGCTCGTTACTACTGTTCTCAAAATCCCGTACAAACTGCGCTACCCATTCGTCGTTCAGCCTATTACCCTGCCTGGCGGTTACATGTTCCTCCTGCGCCAGGTTTTCATCCAGCTGGACACCCATAAAATCGGCTATGGTGTGCACGCTGGCTCCCAGATTCTTCCGAACCGAATCAAAGTCCATTTCAATATAGTTGCAGCCATTTGCTGCGAGAGTGTAGCGCCAGGAAGCATTATCAAGAATCACCTCCCGCAAACATTTCTCAATTTGCTCAAAGCGATACTCGGGAGGGTTACTGTTTTTAGGTTCCTGACCTGCAATCCACACTCCAGTCTGTCTGGCAATTGCCAGAGATACTGCCTGCTTCAAAACGCCTACCCGGGAAAGGAGCACGTAATAGGCTTCAGGGAAAAGAGCCTTCACCCCGTCAAAGCCGCCGAGCACACTGACGTGGGTATAGTGGAGCTTTATGCCGAACACACCGTTTGGCGAGGTTCTTCTTTGTGTCAGCTCCCTGATAACACGTTCTGTACTCTCTGTTTCAATGCGCCTTTTCCACTCCTGGAGGTTTGCCGGATTCGCATACTCCAGGGGAAAACCAAAGCAGCCAGTCTGGTGAAGAGTGTGGCCTAACATGTGACTGCCACAGCGGGGTGTTGATGCAATAACCAGCGTCTTATCAGGACGCTCCTGGCGCGGGAAATCATGAGTCTCCGAAAACTGATCCTTGTACAAGTGCACGCCATAACCTCCTGTCTTTAGGCCAACGAAAAACTAACCGTCGCTTCGTCGTTTAGCAAATTGAGCCGCCACAATCTCCAGAATATCCGTTAACGCCTTGATTCTTAGAACGAACGCAAACAGTAGATAAATGCCCCCACCAACCAGGACCTGCACCCCGAAGGATCCCAAAGGACCAATTTCATACAACATCGGGTCGAGCAGAGTAACCCCGACAGCCATAAGAATTGCTGCCACTAAGGTGCGGGAAAAAGACAACATCAGTTCAAGCAGGCTCAAATTGATTAGCCGACCCGCAATAGATAAGGTAATCAGGCTATTAATCCACGTCGCTGCGGTCATCCCGATGACAATACCCTCTACGCCCCATGGGAGACCAACAATAACCCCTCCCAGCGCTATCGGGCGGGTCAGCAGGTTAACCTTGAACTGGAGCTTCGCCCGGCCAAGCGCGAGGTAGACCGAACCGGTAACAGTCACGATAGAACGAGCTATTCCGGCCAGGCACAGCACCTGCAAAAGCGGCACCAGCTCTGCCCATTGCTCGCCAAGCACACCGAACACAAAGTTTTCTGCAACAGCGAAGATACCTGCCATCATCGGAAACGTGAGCAGAGCAATAGCCTGAGTGCTCCGCATATAAACTTTCCGGATTCGTTCTATATCAGACTGGATCAGACTCAGCGCCGGAAACATAACGCTGCCCACGGTATGGGAGACATTCTGGAGCGGAAAAAGCATCATCGACTGAGCCTTGTCCAATAAACCGGCCGCATCTCCTCCTATATACTTACCCGCAAGCAGTTTGTCCGCTTTCATGGTTGCGAACCGAATGACCCTCGTAGCAAACACATAAAAACTGAAGCCGAAAAGTTCTTTCAGCGCTTCGCCACTGAATGCAATTGCAGGCACCCAGCGAGCAGCGCCCCAGACGTAGCATGTTGCGACGAACCGGAGTATTACCGGTTGCCAGGCGAGGCCCCAGTATCCATAACCTTCCCTCACCATCAGCACCGCAACGGTGCCACCTATGATCATACCGAGCAGATCAGCTACCGCCGTAACCTGGAATGACAGCTCCTTTACCAGGCGTTGCCTGGGTACCAGCCCCAGGGCTCCAAGAATAAACTGCAGGGACAGAACCAGCCCCAGGTGAGTCAGTTCTTCCCTTCCGTAAAATTCCGCAATCGTGGGGGAAAGCGAGGAGACAAGAGCCCACAACCCGATACCCAGACCCAGGTTCGTCCAGAATACGGTATTGTAATGTATCTCCTTTACATCCTTTTTCTGAACAAGAGCAGACCCGAGCCCCACGTCCATCAAAAGGCCGGCGAAGCCGGTAAATACCATCATCATGGCAATCAGGCCAAAGTCATCCGGTGTCAGCATCCTTGCGAGCGCGATGCCAAACCCCATTGAGATGATCTGAGTGATCACCTTTCCACCCGCCGTCCAGC